>JAGQPO010000989.1 GCA_020426665.1 Planctomycetales bacterium | reverse complement strand
TGTTGCCGACGCATTTGCAAACGAAGTGATCAGTCTTGTAACGAACGGGGACGAAGAAGGGCAACCTGGGTTTACGACGTTGAAACAGTTTGTCGACGCCGTTGCTGATCGTGTTGACTTTCAAGTGCCAGCCGGAGGACCGGCGGAATTGATTCTCGATTTTTCATTCGATCACACGTTTGACGTCGCGTCGTACGAGGTGAATTTTGGCGACGGGTTGGGTGATCTGAAAGACTTTGATCTGGACGCCGGTGCGATGCTGAATGTGGATGCATCGGTAGCCGTCGACCTGGAATTGGGGATCAAGCTTGCGCAACCCGGGTCAACGTTCAATCCCCTGAACGATCCGTCCACGTACGAAAACGTGAACGGGTCTTCGGCAGCCGTCGTCAATTCCACGTCGGACACAATCACAATCAACGGCCTTTCCAACGGCGACCGATTGATTTACCGAATGGACGCTTCGCCGATTGGAGGTCTGGTTGATGGCGGCTTGTACCATGTCGTTCAGGCAACGTCGAACTCGTTCAAACTGGCATCGCAATCCGGCGGTACACCGATCCAATTGACGGCTGCGGCAGGTGGAACCAATCACCGTTTTGATCGAATCCTTGGTTTACAATTCGACACACCACTGAGTGCATTGCAGGGTGGCAAGGGGATACCCGATGCCGGTGACGGCGACACCGCAGCCGACCTTCTGATCACACTTCGTGACGGGACCGCCGCATCGATTGATTTAAGCGCTGTCACCACGGTTGGCGGACTGGTCTCGGCGCTGAAAGCTCCGGTGTTTGGCACTCGGTTGGATGTCGGTTTCGCTGAAGACACGGATCCGGTGACTGGGCTACCCTTTTACAGCGGCCTGCAATTGATCGATCGTTCGATTGGGTCCAGTGAAAGTCAACTTCGCGTACAGATGCTTGGTGACTCGTTGGCTGCGGCTGCGCTAAACCTTTTGAACCCCGGACAAACGGGGATCTTCGTCACGCCGGCTGGAGAACTTGACGAGGTCACGCACGGTATCAAGACGGGAGCGTTGCACGGACAAAGCATCGCTGACAATTTATACATCAAACAGGTTTCCGATCAGCAGGGAAACCCGCTGCCTATGTTTTCAGCGTCGGCGGCGCTGACTGCCGGGATCAACGGATCGGTGCATCTGGGATTCCTCGACATCGGCGTTACAAATGCCACGGCCCAGGGACTCGTTGGAGTCGATTTTACGCTGCCCGATCCCGATCGCGACGGCAAGATCACCGGCAACGAAATCATTGAGGTCGCCGACTCCCTGGGCAAGGTCATCTTGCCAAAGACGGTCGATTTTTCGCAGCCGGCCGACTACAGCGGAACGGTGGTCGTGGAGTTTGAAAAAGCTGACGGATCGATGCCCACGGTCAATATTCCGTTTACGGTTCCGGCGGCATCGACACCGAACAACATCGATGCGTTGGCAAATGCGATGAACGCATCACTGGCAGGCTCTGCGGACCCCAACGCGACCAGAATCCGTGTCAGCAGTGCGATGGGGATGTTGACGTTTGAATTGAAAGATCGAGCTGACATATTGAGGATGACGGTGCATGGCGCGGCGGGGAATCAGTCATTGCTGCGTCTGGGACTGGCCGATCGCAGTCTCGCGACATTTGTGCTGAAACCAAACGTCAGTGGGTCGGCGCATTTTGATATGCCGTACACCTTGTCGTTAAACGTCGCCGGTCTGACACTGCCGACCGAACAGCGCTTGGTGTTTGATGTTCCAGACTTGATGAACGTCGACCTGAGTCTTCCCGATGTGCTGAACCTCGATAACTTGGGATTGGGGGACGGACTCAGCCGCCTGAAGAATCTTAGCGCGGGAGACATTTTCGATGCGCTTCAGGGCGCATTCGAATTGCTAACGAATTTGGAAGCGTTTCAAAATGCGCCGTTTCTGAACAAGCCGCTGCCGCTGCTGGGCACCGATTTGCGCTCGGTGCTGAACATGGCGTCAACATTCGGTGAGTTCATCAGCGCACTGAATCAAGACCCGGTGATGGCGATCGGATTATTGGATGATCATCTGGAGAACCTGCTTGGCATCACGGACGATACCGCGGTGGAACTTTCGTTGGACACGACGCAGGCGGACCCGGCGCTGCGAATCGATTTGCAGATGAAGATCGGTGAAGGTGGATTCGGATTTGGCGGCGGTGTCGAGCCACTGCACTATCAGGCACCCGTCAATATCGACCTTGCGAGCTTGGGATCAACGAGTTTTACGAAGTTGTTGGATGCCAAGGCTGCGGCAACGTTGGACCTGGAAGGCATCGTGGAACTGAATGTTTCGCTGGGGATCGAATTGTCCGACGGCGGAGTGCCGGTCCCGTTTTTGTATGACTACAACCAGACGGATGGAACCGGCACGAACCTGGCGTTATTGGTCAAGGCTGAGGCAACGGATATGCATGTTGGCGTTTCGGTGGGCGCGATTGGCGCAACGTTGCAACAGAAACCGCTCGCCGAAGATCCGACTCACAAATTCGCATTTGGTAAACAGGTCGGCAACACGACTGACTATGCCCGCTTTGCGGTGGAATTGACCGACCTTGCTGCCGGCGATGATGGGCGCCATTACTTAAATGAATTGGCAATTACCGGAACAAACGCTCTTTCGAGCGATGACTTCAATTTCGCCGGTGACGGTGACGTCGTTTTCAATGCCGACTTGGCCTTTGCCGGTCTCCCGCTCGGTCCCTTCCCGGTTGCGTTTGCGATTCCCAGTCTCGGCTCGTTGACCGACGGACTGCAAGCCGGCGACTTCACATTCACGATCAATGGTGTCACCGCCGACCAGGCACTGACACAAGTCAAAAATGCGCTCGCGGGCGATTTCGACCTGCTGTCGTTTGTTGGGGGTTGGGATGGCGCATTTGATCTGTTGCTCGATGCGATGGAAGGTGAAGTATTTGGAATCAACCTGCCCTTTATCGGCGACAAGTTAAAAGATCAAGCCAAATTCTTGCGCAACATCAAGGATGCCGTTTCCGGCAACCTGGGTGACAACGCTGACAACGAACAAAACGGTGTGTTCGGCTCGATCTTCCAGGACATCCGCGAAGACTTACTCGACGCGCTGGGACCCAACGGTCTGGACATTCTGAAAGACAAGACGGTCGACAACTCCGTCACGATCGATGACATTGTCGTTGGAGTCCTAAATCCGGGACCGGGAATCGGGTTCGAACTGTTGCTGGGAAGCGATCTGGGAAAATTGGATCTGCCGATCGGTTTTGATCTGGGAATTCCCGGATTGGGGTTGGACATCGATGCGGACGTCGAAGCAAGCCTGGGGTTCGAGTTCGGGCTCAGCATGGGCGTCGACATCGATCACGGTTTCTTCATCGATACCAATGAAAGCTTCTTGAAAGTCTTTGTCGATGTTGCGATCCCGAACTTGAATGCGAGTGGGGAACTCGGTTTCCTGAGGCTTGACGCCAATCTGTTGGCGGACCAAGGCATGCAAGCCCAGGCGTCGGCGCTGATCGGCAAGGACAAGGCCGAAGAATCGCAGTTGGAAGTCACCAGCGTCGCCCGGGGAAGCGGTGGAAACTTTGACGTTCGGATCGTGCCCGATGATGGGGTGGGTGAACAATGGCGTTTCACGAGCGCCGACCGGGCACTGACGCTGGAAGTGACGCCCACCACAACGGCCCAAGATCTGGTCGACCTGATCACCAATACGCCGCAGTTGGCGACGTACTTTACGGCACAAGTGGTTGGTGCTGGTGACGGTGTCGTCACGTCCGGGCAAAGGGCGTTGGGGGTCTCGAATAGCTTCGTCGCCCAATTTTCGGTCGACTTGCTCGACCCGGCACTTGATGGTCCGGCGGATGGAAAACTTTCATTCAACGAAATCGTGTCGGTCGAATCTTTCAAAGATGTGATCGCCGTGAACGTATTGGCGAATGCCTCTTTGGACTTGCATCTGTATGCGGGGTTTGGCGTCACGGCCAAGTTCCCCAGCCTTTCGACCGAAATGGCCGTCGATTGGGATTTCCAATTGGGAAACGATATCCAATTACCGGTCGTTCACTTTGTCAACATCCAACTCGGGCTTGGCGAATTCCTGAGTGGATTCGCCGGCGGTGTGTTTGAAGAAGTCGAGAAGGTTCTGGAACCCGTTCGGCCCATCATTTCGTTTCTGTCCGAAAAACTACCGGTGATATCAGAGCTGCAGGGCGGCAGTTTTACGATTCTTGATTTCTTGAAGCTGCAAGGCGGACGTGTCGCCCAGGCCGCGGCATTCATCGAAGCCGTCAAACAGCTTGACAGCATCATTTCCAATATCCCCGATCTCGGTAACGCGATGCTGCCGATCGGCAACGCAACCTATGATCCCAATGCGGAGGGCGACAAGTTTACGATCGACGGCGGTTTGGTGGACGCATTCAGCGCGATGAAGGATGCGTTCACGACGAAAGCTCCGGCGACTGGCGGATTTGATCCTTCAAATTTCTTGCAAAGCGAAGAAGACCTGGCGGCAAAGGGCGACGACAAACTGAAACTCGGCTTCCCAATCCTGAGCCCCGCCAACATCTTGAAGTTGCTCGGTGGTGAGCAAGTGGATTTGTTCACCCTGGAGTTGCCGACGCTGACACTGGATGCGGGGGTCAAGAAGTTCTTTCCATTGCCACCGTTCCCGGCAGTGGGAATCGAGCTGGCGGGTAACTTCAACGTCAGGGCCGACTTCGCATTCGGTTTCGACACGCTGGGCATCAATCAGTTCAAACAAACCGGCGACTTTCTGGACATTTTGAACGGATTCTACGTGTTTGATCACGAGACCGCCGATGGCGAAGGACCGGACATTTCGGAAGTCGTGATGAGTGCGTCCGTGACTGCCGCGGCGGCTCTGGATGCCGGGATTTTAAAAGCGACGGTCGGCGGCGGACTTTCGGCGACCGTTGATTTCAACCTGCACGATGAAGATGACGACGGCAAGGTGCGGTTGAACGAACTGCTGGACAGCCTGTTGCTGGGACCAATCCATGTCTTTGATGTCAGCGGACGGTTTGACGCAGAATTGTTCGCAACGATAACGGTCGATTTGGGGCTTTTTGAAATCGACAAGAAGTTCACGATTGCGGAAGTCAACCTATTCAAGTTTGACATTCCGCGGCCCAGTGGAAGCGCCGCACCGTTGGCGGAATTGCAGGGTTCAAATCTGGTTTTGAACATCGGGGATCGCGCCGGCCAACGAAATCCCACCGGACTCCTGGGAAGCATTGGTGACGAGCAGGCCGTGGATTATCGCATCTTTGCCGGTTCCGCACCGGGAGACATCATTGTTGAATCGTTTGGACGTACACAGCTGTATCAGGGCGTCAGCCGGATCACGGGAGTGGCAGGCCAATATGACGATACGATCATCGTTAGTGAAGACGTCACCATTCCCGTTTATCTGACCGGCGGCGCCGGCAACGACACCATCGTCGGTGGTTCCGGCAACGACCAGTTGATCGGCGGAGATGGCAATGACAACGTCAGCGGTGGTCGCGGCAATGATGAACTGCAAGGTAACAATGGACTCGACACCCTGAATGGCGATCAAGGAAACGACTCACTGGATGGCGGTGCTGGCAACGACAAGCTTTTCGGTGGTGACGGCGACGATGCGATCCTTGCTGGCGCTGGCGACGACGAGGTTGACGCAGGCAGCGGAGACGACTTTGTTGACGGACAAGACGGGAACGACGTGATCT
>JAGQPO010000988.1 GCA_020426665.1 Planctomycetales bacterium | reverse complement strand
TCATTGTGCCGGCCTCCGGCCTCTTCCGTCATACCGCCGTGATCAAGCCGGAGGCCGACACATTTTTCCACTTCGGCACGTGCATTAACGCCAATTGGAAGTCCAAAATGGTGAGAATATTGGCGATCAGCGTTCGGCGCCGTGACCGAAAACGCAAACTTTCGCCGCGATTCTCCGCACTTCCAAGACCTCTGCGTTTTCAAGTTCACTGCTGTGATTTGTTCCACCGGCTTTTTCCGCTGGTGTCGCCAAAACGAAGCCAAAACGAATGTGTGCAGATCGACACATGATGGGCTAAGATGGCGTCAGTCAACCACAACCCAATGAGCATCGTTCATGCGTCCCAGTCATCGTCGCGAATTTCTCCGCACGGCCGGCGGTGGTGCCGGCATGATCGCACTGGCTTCATTGATGGCCGGCGAAGGATTGGGGGCCGGGCTGGGCGGGAATGTTCGCAAGCCCCACTTTCCGCCGCGTGCCAAGCGAATGATTTGGTTGTTCATGCACGGCGGTCCCAGCCAAGTCGACTTGTTTGACCCCAAGCCCGATTTGGAAAAGTATGCCGGTCAACCGCTGCCGGAAAGTTTTGGATCGGTGATGACCCGCCGTAAGGTTGCCCAGAACCCGTTGCTTGGGCCTGTTCGTCCGTTTCGACCGCGAGGGAAATCCGGGCTGCCGATTTCCGACTTCTTGCCGCATCTGTCAACCGTCGCCGACGATTTGTGTGTGATTCGATCGTTGCACGGCGATAGCGTGAACCATCCGCAATCGGTCTACCAGATGAACACGGGCAGCATTCTGATGGGGCATCCGAGTCTGGGCAGCTGGCTCGCGTACGGATTGGGCAGCGAGAACGAAAACATGCCCGCCTTTGTCGTGTTGCCCGATCCGGCAGGTGGACTCAAGGGTGGTCCGTCGGCTTGGGGCAACGGTTATTTGCCAGCGACCTACCAGGGAACAACGATGCGTCCCGGCAAGACGCCCATTTTGAACCTGGCTCCTCCGGACGGCGTGTCGGATCTTCGTCAGCGTCAAACATTGGACTTTGTTCAACAATTGAATCAACAGCATCTGCAGGGACGCGAAAGCGATGACGAGTTGACAGCCAGGATCCAGTCGTATGAGTTGGCGTTTCGAATGCAAGCTGCGGCTCCTGAGGTCGTCGATTTCTCTCAGGAGTCAGCTGCCACGCTTTCGATGTACGGGATCGACGACAAGTCGACGCGTGATTTCGGCGAGCGATGTTTGTTGGCGCGACGAATGATCGAACGCGGCGTGCGGATGGTCCAAGTTTACTCAGGCGACACGAACGGTTGGGACGCGCACACGGACGTCGACAAAAACCACACCGAGTATTGCGCCAAAACCGACAAGCCCGTCACGGCGCTGTTGAAGGACTTGAAACGATCTGGGTTGTTAGAAGACACGCTGGTCGTGTGGTGCGGCGAGTTCGGGCGAATGCCGATGAGCGAACAGGGCAAGGGACGGGATCATAATCCGTGGGGCTATTGCGGC
Organism: Planctomycetales bacterium; assembly: GCA_020426665.1. Classification (GTDB taxonomy): domain Bacteria; phylum Planctomycetota; class Planctomycetia; order Pirellulales; family Pirellulaceae; genus Stieleria. The sequence continues at coordinate 1,254 of JAGQPO010000988.1, read as the reverse complement.
TGGATCGCAGGCGCCGGCGTCACCGGAGGTCGAGCCTATGGGGCGACCGACGAAGTCGGTTTGCGTGCCGCGGAAGATACCGTTCACGTGAACCAGTTTCATGCGACCTTGTTGCACCTGATGGGACTCGACCACAGCGACCTGACGTATTACCACAATGGACTTGACGAGCGATTGACCGGACCGAGTGACATCGAAGTGGTTGAAGGGTTGCTGTCATGATTCGCGTCGCGGGTTTATCGTTGCATCGCGGTTTGTCGGTATGCTTCGTCATTGCGATAGTTGCCGTGACGCCCCTGATCGGACGAGATGCCATCATTCAGGACACGGTCGGTCAGGACTCAGTCGCTCAAGACGCGGAAGATGAATTCGCAATCGAAGAAGCCGAGATCACGTCGTCTGATCGAGATCACTGGTCGTACAGACCAATCGTGCGTCCGTCGATTCCTCATGTCAAGGATTCGCAGTGGCCCAGCACTCCGATCGATCGGTTCATCTTGGCGCGGTTGGAAAATCAATCTTTGCGTCCCGCTCCGGCCGCCAACGCGACAACGTTGGTGCGACGACTTTACTGGGATCTAACCGGTTTGCCGCCGACGATCGACCAGATTCAATCGTTTGTCGATGACAGCAGTGATGACGCCTATCAGCGATTGGTCGATGAACTGCTGGCGTCGCCCGAGTTCGGCAAACGTTGGGGCCAGGTTTGGTTGGACTTGGCCCGTTATGCCGATACAGATGGTTACGAACACGACAAAGTGCGTGACCAGGCTTGGAAGTATCGCGACTGGGTCATTGAGGCGATCAATGACGATCTTCCGTACAGCGATTTTGTCGGTTGGCAGATCGCGGGGGACGAACTCGCCGGTGCAGGTAATTCATCCGATCACAGTCCACAATCTTTGGCAACGGCGTTTTGCGTGTCCGGGCCCGACATGCCCGATATCAATTCGATGGATGAACGCCGGCATGTTTTGTTAAACGAAATCACGTCGACGGTCGGATCGGTGATGTTGGGATTGCAATTCGGATGCGCCCAATGCCACGACCACAAATACGATGCGATCAGCCAAGCGGACTTCTATCGGCTGCGGGCATTTTTTGATTCGTCAATCGAATTGAAAAAGAACCAGTCGGTCAGTGTGTTGGCGTCCCATAAAGATTATCCGCAGACCCATTTAATGATCCGAGGGGATTGGCGACGAACCGGCCCGCCTGTGGAGCCCGCGTTTCCGCGAGTCGCAAATCTGTCGG
>JAGQPO010000987.1 GCA_020426665.1 Planctomycetales bacterium | reverse complement strand
TTTGGAACAGGCCCGCTCGATTCCTCGTCGAATTTTTTCGCGGTCAAGCGGCTCTCGGGTTTCATCGCGTTTGACGACACGCAAGGTCAACTGTTCGATCTTTTCGATCGTTCCGAAGCGTCGATTGCAGTTTGTACAGACACGTCTGCGTCGAATCAAATAGCCGCCTTCCGCGGTCCTGGTGTCAAGGACACGGTCTTCGTCAAGATGGCAATATGGACAACGCATGGGCGACCACAACTGGGCGAGTCGAATTCCTGAGAATCCATTATCTGGCCATTTCAGCCAAAAACGCAAGTCCATTGACTTTTTCGTTACCAAGCCGTGGTTTCTGCTAGACTAATCTCTCCTGTAGAGGGGCAAAATATTTCCGCAAACATTGGGAGCGAACGGTACAGTGGCGGTTTGGTTTTTCCAACGAATGGAAGGCAACATTCAGACTGAAGTGGGGCCGTTGCGTCCGAGAGAATTATTGACATTGGTTCGCAAAGGCGAAATCAAACCCGAGACTCGTTTGCGAAAAGACGACTCGGCATGGTTTCCCGCCGCCGATGTCGGTGGGTTGTTCGAAGCGGCCGTGCGCCGCGAGGTTTTGTATTACTGTCCGGCATGCGGCCAACGGATCGGCCCGCCTCCGCGGACCTGTCCAAATTGTTTGCGTGACATCGGCCGAAATGAAGCACGCGTGGTCGTCCCGGAGAAGGTCAAAGGAGACATCGCGCTTCACGGACAGATCGACGAGCCCAAAGAGGCCCAAAACAGCGTTCAAAGTTGGCTGAAAAAGAAAGTCGCGAAGAAAGACAAAAAATAGCCGCACGATTCCCACTGAATTGATCAGCAAAGAATCGGGCGGCTACTGGGTGAGCTGATACTGTGCGACGGTTTGTGCGTCAGTCTGTGCGACAGTCTGTGCGTCAGTGCGCGGACGCCGGGTCTCGCGCGTTTGTTCAACTCGTCGATCGGGGCCTTACCAGACGCTTACGAACCGTTGTCTCAAAATCGGATCTCACCACCGGCGTAGACGCCGTAGTAGAAGAGGTCATCGTTGATATCGATGCGACTGCCAAGTGCGTTGGTAACGGCGTTGTTGATTTGGCCCACTGCTGTGGCGGCATCGGTGATGTACCAGACTTCGGCACCGCCGCGGATGGAAAGCATTTCACCGAGCTGCCATCGCAGTCCCCCGCCGAATTCGAAGACTCCGGCGATTTCCCCATCGTCACGTCGGGCGTCAATCACCACGTTTCCTTGATTGCGAAGACGGACGTCGGATTCTGCGAAGTTGTAGTAGATCCCCGCCCGACCGCGAAAGTCTGTGTACAAGTGCTGTGCGACGGGATACAGCAGGTCTAATCCGGCTTGCCAACCGACCAGTGTGTTTCGGGTCCGGCTTGTCAGGTCTGCGTACGATGTGAAGATGTCTTTTTGAGAAGCGTATCCGTAGGCTTCTTCGAGGCGGATTACACGTGCCCCACAGAGCGCCTTGGCCACATCCCAACCAACCAGCGTCCTGTTAAGTTCGCCACTCCAGTACTCGCTGTTGTGGAATTGAGTTTGAATGTTGGCATTGTCAAAGGGATCAAGGAACGTTCCATCGAAATTGTTCGGTGCCACGCTGTTGCCGTCTCCGTCGAACAAATTCGAGTCGATGTTCGCCGGAATGTTGGGATCCGTCACGACCAGTCCACGGTTGAAGTAAAAGGGACCGACGAATGTGAATTCGTAACCTCTGACACAGTTCGGAAGTGTGCCGACGGTGATCCGTGATCCGAATTGGAAATCAAACTCGTCCATCGTGGCGTTTCGTGTCAACGTGAACCCGTCATCACCTTGCCGCTGCATGTACAGGCCTTCGATGATGGCGTATCGGTAAGGATTGCAGGGAATGCCACAGGCGTTGGATCCGCCATAGGCAGAATCACCATAGCCGCACGCCCCGTATCCGTTGCAACCACCGTTGCAGGTCGGTTGGTTACAGCTTTGGCAGCCGAAGCTGACTTGCGAAACACCGCCGGCATTTAGATTGGACGGGTTTCCGACCGCTCGTGAGATCGACCCCGGTTCGAGTCGCCCGGGCACAACATCCGCTGCCGTGCGAACAGCCGAAGCCGAGACAACCGTCGTACCGGGGGGCAAGGATTGTGCCCATTGATCCGGTGCGTTGTGTGTCAACGCGTTTGCCGACTGCCCGCCATCGGCCAGGTAGCCCACTAACCCGGATTGAGCCGTAGCGGTTTGACCGCCCAAAGCTGTCATCGCAGCCGCGGCTGCGATCGCCAGGAGCTTCGCGGCGGGACGCCGGATGGCGGAATGGATCAGGCAGATGTTCATGTCGAACCTCGTTGACTAAATCGTTGCGGAACAGTTCCGCATGGGATCAGTGGTTAAGTAGGGCTTGGGTGGATGGGTTGGGCCGAGATGCGATCACCGCACCGCGGGCTTGACCGTTCATCGGACTTTCAAATTGTCTTGCACAGGAACCAGACAGCTCTTGCGAACCATGCGAACGATCTGCTTTGCCGTGGCTTCATCGTCGCAGTGTCCGGTCACAACTAACTCGCCGCCTTGCCGCGAAACGACAACGCTGGCACGTGGAAACGCTTTGTCGATCGAATCGTTCAGCAAGGCGGTGTGTTCCGCGATCTTGTCACCGGTCGCATTGACCGCTTCACTGACGTCAACGTCAAAAGTTTGCATTCGGGTCGGCTCTCCAGGAACGATGTCGGCCCAGATGGTCAGCTGGGTTTGTCCAATTCCGGTACCGATCAATTTGATCTGATTGGCCCCCGAGGCGAACGCCTGGCAGACGTCTTTGTTCGCGATGCTGACTCGTCGGAGCCGACCGCCGATTGTCATCGAGCGCACCTGGGCCCGCGAAAGCTGTAACACAACAGCTTCGCTGCCGGACTCCGATTCGGAGTTTGGATCTTCACCCGACGCTTGGTCGCTCTGGGCGAGTTGTCCAGACTGGTCCGACGGCTCCGGCAGGCTGCTATGGCCTTCCAGAAGTCGACGTTGACCCGGAGCGGTAAGTGGTCGTCGTTGGACACTGTGTTGTGATGACGCCAGACGAGCCGGGGTGCCAGTGGCTTTTGATGAGTCGACGTTCGATTCTGGTTCGACCGGCTCCTGCGCCCCATTCCGTTTTCCGGTCGCGGCGAGACTGGGATCGACAGCCACCGGTGCAGCAACCAGCGGTGCATCTGTCGCATCGGCCTCCGTGATGCGTGGCAGCGTCGGCGGCAGCATCGGTACATGAACCGTATCCCGAGACATCGCCAATGTATCGTTATCGAATTCGACACCGGGACGATCAATCGGTTCGTCATCATCCGGTTCGTCATCATCCAAGAGCGGATTCGCAACCGGGGCAGCCGATTGAGCAATGGCTTGGGCCGACTCGTCGGTTGCGGATTTCGTGATTGCGTTTAACTCCTGCTCGGGTTCGGAGGCTGCCAGTTCGCTGACAAATTCCTCTGGCGAAACCTCCGGCAAGCTGACCGGACCAGTGGCCTGCGAAGGATCGTGCGTAACCGCTTTAATCGCTTCTTGAATCTGGTCGACGTTGGAGTCGGAATTTTCGATTTTGATCGTCGGAGTCGCAACGGCGATCGGCTTCCGAGTCAAGTCATTGGGCTTGACCGGCGCTGGTTCCGTCGTCGGAGTCTTGGTGATTGGCAGATCACGTTGGCCGATGGCGACCAATTCAGCTTCGTCCTCCTGGGAACTCAACCGATCAACGTCGGTCACATTCGGATTCCAACGCATGCCCGAGGTCGACTCACGTGCGGGCGGAGCGGTTTCGTCACTGAAATTCAGAACCGGTGCCAATTTGACCGGTGTGTCGACCGCCGCCAGCGGCGCAGCGACCGTGTCGGACGGCTCTGCAAGATCCGTCTGATCCGTCTGATCCG
>JAGQPO010000986.1 GCA_020426665.1 Planctomycetales bacterium | reverse complement strand
ATGTCGGGCAAGCCGACATGGGGCGTAGGCGCAGTACGCAGTCCCCTGCTGGCTTGTCCAGCCAAGTAGGTCATGCTGTGCATGACATCCTTCGTAGTCGATTGTCGGCCCGCCAAGTCGGGAGGATGAAACGCCTGGGTTGCCCCGAAATTAAATCAAATGTGGTATTTTGGATTGGCTGCTGTGAAGCTCGCGTGCAAAATGGTCGTTCTCTCGTCGTGTGGGTTATGGATTGTAATGCTTGATTCGAGACACACTTGCCGATGACCGATGTACCCTACATTCTCACTCAAATCGACTCGGGCGATCCTTCGGCGGCGGATCAGTTGTTGCCGTTGGTTTACGACGAACTGCGCCGTCTCGCTTCGCAGCTGCTTGCACAGGAGACTCCAGGCCAGACGCTTCAGCCCACGGCGCTGGTCCACGAGGCATACGTTCGACTGACCGGAGGGAATGGATCGGAGGCACACTGGGACAGCCGGGGGCATTTTTTTGTTGCCGCGGCCGAGGCGATGCGACGCTTGCTGGTCGAAAGTGCCCGCCGCAAGAATCGGCTCAAGCATGGAGGGGATCGGCAGCGGATTCCATTGGAGACGGCCGAGACGTTGCTTGGTTCGTCCTGCCAGGACCTGCTGGCGATTGACGACGCTCTGACGCGACTGGCTGACCGTGATCCCTTTAAGGCCCAAATCGTGAAACTCCGCTTTTTCGCCGGGCTTACCATGCCGGAAGTCGCACAGACGATGAATGTTTCGCTGGCAACGGCGGAGCGATACTGGACGTTTGCTCGAACTTGGCTGTATGCGGAACTGGTTGAGAAGGACGAGTTGTAGCAGTCCTTCGAGAGCAATCTTGGAATCGTTGAGGGGATTGGCAGCTGTTTGTCGCATCTAAGACATGAGTGACCCTGCGCGAGAGGAGGCCGAATCATGAGCAATGCACTGTCCGTCGAAGAATCCCTGTTTTTTGCTGCTTTGGAGATGCATTCCGCCGCCCAACGCAACGCCTATCTTGACGCCGCTTGCGGAGAAAGCAGTGAAGTTCGATTTCAGGTCGAGAAACTGTTGCGTGCGCACTCCAAACTGGGTGTCTTCCTCAACAGGCCTGCAGTCGAGCAGTACGCGGAGGCTGTGGATCCGACGACGGAACAGAGCGTTTCAGAATCAACGCACGCTGGCGTGAACACGCCTGTGGGCGAGGAGGACTCGGTCGATTTTCTACAGCCTTCGTCGCTGCCCGATTCGCTGGGACGGATGGGCGAATACGAGGTCCAGGAGGTCCTTGGGCGAGGTGGCTTTGGGATCGTATTTCGTGGGTTCGACCAGAAGTTGCAGCGGCCCGTCGCGATCAAGGTGCTGGCGCCACAACTGGCCGCATCGGAATCAGCTCGCCGACGATTTCTTGCCGAGGCGCGTTCGTCGGCCAATATACGTCACGCGAATGTTGTCCAAATCTATGGAATCGCCGAACAGCCGTTGCCGTATCTGGTAATGGAATTGATCCCAGGAGAGACCCTTCAGCAGCGATTGCAGCGGGTAGGACGTTTAGATTTTGTCGAAGTGGCCACGATCGGCCGCCAGGTCGCGGAGGGATTGGCCGCCTCGCACCGCCTTGGCTTGGTACACCGTGATGTCAAGCCGGGTAATATCCTGCTGGAATCGGGTGACGGGGATTCAGCGGAAGGAACTAACGCCAAGATCGGCGATTTCGGACTGGCGCGTGCCGCCGACGACGCCAGCATCAGCCACTACGGTATTGTCGCCGGAACACCGATGTATATGGCACCGGAACAGGCACTGGGTGAGACGCTTGACCAGCGGGCTGATTTGTTCGCGCTGGGAAGTGTCCTTTACACGATGTGTGTCGGCCAGCCACCATTCCGTGGCAAGAACACCTTCGCGGTGCTCAGACAAGTGGCGGAACATACACCGCGGCCGGTTGGCGACCTTGTTCCGGAAACGCCGCAATGGCTTTGCGAAATCATCACTCGGTTGCATGCCAAGAATCCAGACGATCGTTTTGCATCGGCAAAAGAGGTGGCTGGATTGTTGTCCGCTCACTTGTCCGCGTTACAGCATCCCGACGTTTCTCGAGTGTTTACCGATACCGTGCCGGCAACGCAGGAATCCATTTCTGTGGCACCGATCTCGTCAGCCGGTCCGGCCGGAATGATGCGTCGTGGTTGGACGGTTGCGGCGGCGATGTTGTTGTTGATCCTTGGAGGAGTCGGCCTGACCGAAGCGACGGGGATCACTGCATTGTATGGCACCGTTGTCGAACTATTCACTTCCTCCGGTACGTTGGTTGTCCAAGTCGACGATCCGCAAGTCAGTGTCAAACTTGATGGCGAGGAACTCGTTATCACCGGAGCAGGAGCCAAGGAAGTTCGTTTGCGACCCGGTCACTACCAAATCGAAGCGAGCAAAGACGGCGAGCTTCTGCGACGTGAGCTGGTCACGGTGACCAACAATGGGCGGCGGGTCGTTCATGTCAGCCAAGGACCCCCAACGTCTGGGCCGAAGGACGCGGAACAGCCCGGCGATGAATTTGCCTGGGAGCGATCTGTGGCAGACCTGCCCGCCGACGAACAGCGTGCCGCCGTCGAGGCACGGCTGATCGCGATCAATCCAGGTATCGAAGGGTTTATCGAGAAGCCTACGTTTGACGTCCATGTGTTCGGCTCCAAATTGCACGACATCACGCCTCTGCGCGCGATGCGGGGCCTGAAAACACTTTGGATCTACAGTGACACCGTGACGGATATCTCGCCGTTGAAGGGGGTGAATCTGACACGATTCGATCTCTCCTACTCGAAAGTTTCCGATCTGTCACCGTTGCAGGGCATGCCGCTGGAGCATCTTGACCTGAGTGGTTCGAAAAACGTCGTCGACTTGTCGCCGCTCCGAGGGCTGCCGCTGGAAGAAATCACGATCGCGTACACCGGTGTCAGCGACTTGACGCCATTGAGTGGGATGAAACTTCGGCAATTCAACTGCGATTCGTGCAATGTTAAAGATCTGTCGCCGCTTAAGGGGCTACCGTTAACAAATTTGATGGTCCACCGTACAAAGGTCTCCGATTTTGCGCCGATCAAGGGCATGCCGTTGCAGTATTTAAACTGCGACGGCACGGTGATGGGGGACAAAGACTTGGTCTACCTGAATGGCTGTCGCAACCTGACATTTCTTTCATTGGTTGCGACCAATGTCACCGCCGCGGGTATCCAGCAGCTACATCAGACATTGCCTGGGTGCAGGATCCGGTGGGATGGTGTCGTG
>JAGQPO010000985.1 GCA_020426665.1 Planctomycetales bacterium | reverse complement strand
CCACCACGATCCCGAGCATCCATCTGTATACCGCATCGAATAACGGAACCATCGAATGCCGTGACGCGGAAACCGGCACCCCGATTTGGATGTGACAAATTGGAAACCCGCGGTTGAACTTTGGGAAAATGGGAATCGATGACAAGTATCTGACCATCACCAACGGCGGGAACCTGGTCAAGCTGGATGTGACCAATGGCGAACCGATCAATACCGTTCGCACGACCAGCACGCCACTTTATGGTGCGATCAATGCAGGTGACTATGCGCTGGTGCCGACGATTCGAAACGGTGTCGAAGGCTATCCGCTTTCCGACACGACACGCGATCCCTTCATGGAAATCGTCTCCGGCTTGGCACTTGAACCGCCCACCAAGTCACCGACATCGTCCAAAACCGCGTGGGCGACTGACCGCGGTTTTGTTTATGTAATGGAACTGTCCGGCGAACCATCGGTACTGTTTCGGCTGAACACCGACGGAATCGTCAGCGGTGTTATTGCCGCGGGCGATGGAGACCGATTTTTCTTCGGCAGCGAATCGGGGCAAGTCTATGGAATCCGTGCGACGCGTACCGGTCGCGTCCTCTGGAGTCATCCCTACGGTGAGCCCTTCTACAAGGCACCGTTCCTGGTCAATGGGATGGTTCTGCTGCCATCAGCCTATGGCAGTCTCTTCGCCATCGACCAAAAATCAGGACTGGGTGTCTGGGACGATGCGACGCCCAATGTCGACGAGATCTTGGGCGGATTCGGAGACAAGTTGTTCGTCCGCCTGTTGAGTCAAAGTTTTGCGGCAATTGACCTGAAATCCGGAGACATCGTCGAGATTGACGATACTCTGAAGCCTTCAAAGATGTTGGTTAACCGTACCACGGACCGGCTGTACTTGGTCAATGACATCGGCACGGTTCAATGTTTGCGTCCGATCGGAAAAGAGAATCCGACGATCCGCCGCTCGCCTGACACCGAAGACGAAGCGGAGAATGAAGCTGGAACCGTCAAACCGACCGAAACGACTCCCACGGCTCCGGAAACGGATCCGTTCGGTGGGGCGACGGACCCATTCGGTGCCGGTAATGCGGATCCTTTTGGGGCAGGCGGAGCTGGTGATGCTCCGATGGCCGATCCGTTTGGCGCCCCGTCTGATGCGGGCGCCGGCGCAGACCCGTTTGGTGCCGATCCGTTTGGCAATTGAACGGTCCGCAGGATAAGTCTAGCCGTCATAATCGGATAACCTGACAGGGGGAATCCGATTACTCGCCGTCGGAATAATCACCAACATTGGGTTGCGGGATAGCGTTGTTTGACATGCGGTTTCGCCGTCGCGAATCGCGTCGTGTCTGTAGTCGATGATGCGTTCTCCTTCGAACCCTGTGGACAGGGTGTTCCAATGCTCCCGCAACAATCGTTCACTCCGCCGCAATCTGCCGCGACAGATGCTTCCGTACCATTGGTGCCGTCCATGGACTCGGATGCCGTCGGCGTCGATCCGATCGAATCAGAGTTGAATCAGCTTGCCGATTCACTGGCAGCTCGATTTGAAGAATTGACGCTGATCCACGGTTTAACACAGCGGCTTGCCAGCAGTTTGACGTTGACCGAGACTTCCGGCCAGGTTGCTCGCGCTTTGCTAAATGAGCTCGCACCCTGCATTTCGGCGACGACACTGGTCATTCATCTGTTCCCTGGAAGCAACGGAAATCCGCCCACCGCAGCACGAACCGCGTTCACACCCTCGCTGAGCTCCGACGAGGTGTTTGAGTCGGTGGGTGAGCCGATCTCGGATTCGGATTTGGTCACACTGGTCGGAACTGCGAAACGGAAATCTGCCCAGCGAACAGGTCATTCCAATCGCGTCGCCTTAGTCAATCATCTAGACCTTGAATGCGGCACGCGACTTCACGCAGCGATCGTTCCGATACATCGTGGCGACATGTCACTGGGACAGATGGTCGCTTTGCGGTCAATTGATCAACCAGAGTTCGGGACCATCGAAGCCGACCTGATGTCATCGACGTCAATGATGTTGGCGGTTCATGTATTGAACCAACGTCAGTACCAGCAGATGCAAAGCATGTTCGAAAGCATGATCCAATCGCTCGCATCGGCTTTGGACGCGAAAGATGCCTACACATCCGGACACAGCAACCGGGTCGCCGATCTTGCGTCGGAACTTGCGCGGCGTTTGGGCTATGACGATTTCGCTTTGGCAAACATCCGCATGGGTGGCATTCTGCACGACATCGGCAAGATCGGAGTTGACGATTCGGTGTTGCGTAAGCCTGACCGATTGACCGACTCTGAGTTCGAACAAATCAAGCGTCACCCCATCTTGGGATATGACATCTTGAAGGGGATCGACCAATTCAGCGGCATCTTGCCGACGGTTCGCCATCACCACGAGTCTTGGGACGGAACAGGGTATCCCGATGGGTTGTCCGGCGACAACATTCCCCGAGACGCGCAAATCGTTGCCGTGGCAGATGCCTTTGATGCGATGACCAGCGACCGACCTTACCGGCCGGGCATGCCAATCGAGAAAGTCATCGAAGTGTTTCGCAACGGCAGGGGCAAGCAATGGGCGGCCGACGTGGTGGACGCACTGTTAAGTATCGAAGACTTGAGCAATCGTTAGGTCCACGCGACTCACGGGCGCGTTCTTCCGATCATTCTACTCGGGTTGCATACAACACGCGGTCTGCGCCGGCCGAACGTGCCGCGTCATAAACTTCGACGGCTCGATCCATCGTGACTAAGTCTTCCGGGTCGATGATGACGGGCGGCTGGACCCCGAGTGCAATCACTTCGGCAAGTCGTGCCTGCAATTCATCGGCGGACTCGATTCGCTGGCCACCGAATTCGATGACCGTCAAACCGTCGCGAATCAGTAACTTCACCACGATTTCATCAAAGGCCTCGACCGGTGGCGGTTGATCCAAATTCGCCTGGCTGCCTGCGGCCGGGACATCGGCCAAGCTACTTGGAAGATCAAATTCCGGCGTCTCGAAGCTGCTGGTCCAGACAAAGAAAATCAAAAGCAGGAAAACGACGTCGATCATCGGTGTCATCTTCACTTCCAGCGTGCCGGCTTGATCATGGCTGGGCAGACGCATCGCAGGTAACCTATTCCTTGACCGCCAGTTTGATGTCCAGAACTCCTGCAATCGCCGACGCTTTCAGAATCGGCTCGATATTTCCGTACGGTACTGCGCCGTCGGTGCGAATTCTTAACGAAGCCGATTCGCCGTCCCGCTGGGAAACGTCGGCCAGGATCTTGTCAATTTCCGTCATCGGTACGACTTTCCCACCGACCAAGACTTGGCGATCACGATTGACCGTGATGGTCAACGACACCGGGTCGACATTTAAAGGATTGTGCGTTGATGCGACGGGCAATTCGACGGGCAACCGTGATTCCTGGCGTGCCAAGTGGCTTGAAACAAGAAAGAAAATGATCAGCAGAAACACAACGTCGATCATCGGCGTCATGTTGGCGCCGGTGAAGGGTCGATTCTGCTGATCGGGGATCTTCATCGCGTCTCAGCCGCCGGCCGCTTTGACCACGGCGGCTTCGTTGATGCCGAACTTCTCGTAGACTTGATCGTAAGGCCCGCTGGCTCCATAGCCAGACATACCGACAAACTTGCCGTTGAGTCCGATCCAGCGGTCCCAGGACATTCTCAATCCCGCCTCGACAGCAACGCGATTGGTCACTTCGGGCGGCAACACCTGGTCTCGATAGGACTGGCTTTGTTCGGCAAACAAGTCCATACACGGCATGCTGACGACGCGAACTTTTTTGCCCGCAGCGGTCAGTTTCTCGCCGGCGGTGACACACAATCCGAGCTCGCTGCCGCTGCCCATCAGAATCACGTCCGGCGTGCCCTCGCAATCGGCCAGCACGTAGCCGCCCTTGGCACATCCACGCGCCGAGGCGTACTTCGTTCGACAAAGTGTTGCCATGTTTTGACGCGACAGAACCATCGCTGCCGGGTGGTCCGAGATTTCCATCGCCGCCCGATAACACTCCGCGACTTCGTTTGCGTCGCCGGGGCGGAAGACGTTCAATCCGGGGATCGCGCGGCACGCCGACAGGTGCTCAACAGGTTGGTGGGTCGGGCCGTCTTCGCCGACGCCGATCGAATCGTGCGTCAGGATGTAAATGATCGGCTGGTGCATGATCGAAGAGAGTCTCATCGCGCCACGCATGTAGTCGGTAAACACAAAGAACGTCGCTGCATATCCACGCAGGCCTGACAAGCAGATACCGTTGACGATGCCTGCCATTGCGTGTTCGCGAATCCCGAAGTGCAAATTGCGGCCGCCGTATTGATTCGGCAAAAAGTCTCCTGCACCGGCGAAGGTTAAATCACTCTTGTTACTCGGCGCCAAGTCAGCGGACCCGCCGATCATGAACGGAATGTTTGCGGCGATCGCGTTTAGCACTTTACCGCTGCTGTTACGCGTTGCGTCGCCTTTTTCACTGGCTTCGAATTCTGGAATGTCCTTGTCCCATCCCTCCGGCAGCTTTCGATCAAAGATCGCTTGCAATTCCGCGGCCTTTTCGGGGTTCGCTGACTGATATGCCGACCAAGTCTCGGTCCACGCATCAAAGTCGGTTTGGCCGCGAACACCAAGATTGTTTGCAAAGTGCTCGACCACGCCATCGGGAATGTAAAACTTCTCTTCCGGTGGGAACCCATAGGCCTTCTTGGCAAGAGCGACCTCGTCCCATCCCAGCGGAGCACCGTGGGCGCCGTGAGTGTTTTGCTTGTTGGGGGCTCCCCATCCGATGATGGTCTTACAGATGATGATGGTCGGTTTATCGGTGCAAGCGCGGAATTTGTCCAGCGCATCGGCCAGGTTACTTAGCTTGTTGACATCAGCGACATGGACAACGTTCCATCCGAGACCTTCGAATTTTTTGCCGACGTCTTCTGAAAACGACAGAGAGGTGTCACCTTCGATGGTGATGCTGTTGTCGTCGTAAAGCCAACACAGATTGTCCAGTTTCAAGTGTCCGGCAACCGACGCGGCTTCGCAAGCAACGCCTTCCATCAAATCACCGTCGCTGCACAGTGCATAGACGTTGTAGTCGAATAGTTTGTGGTCCGCGGTGTTGTAATTTTCGGCCAACCATTTTTGGCTGATCGCCATTCCGACACTGTTGCTCACTCCGGCACCCAGCGGGCCGGTCGTTGTTTCGATGCCGGCGGCTTCCGCGTACTCGGGGTGCCCGGCACAGACGCTGCCGATCTGGCGAAAATTCTTGATGTCTTCCAGCTTGATCGACAGTTCGTCCAGAACATTGCCCGCCTTATCGGTCGCTTTGACGCCGGCCAAGTGTAACGTGCTGTAAAGCAGCATCGACGCGTGTCCACACGAGAGCACAAACCGATCTCGGTTCGGCCAATTCGGATGCGCCGGGTCATAGTGCATCGTGTGGTTGAATAACTGATAGGCGATCGGAGCGAGCGCCATTGGCGTTCCGGGGTGACCACTGTTGGCAGTCTGCACCGCATCCATGCTCAAGGAACGAATGGTGTCGACGGCGAGGGTCTGGAGGTCAGTCGATGCAACACTCATTTTGCGTGGTCTACTTCATCGCTAGAGGAAAAGAATTGTGCCCGTATGAGCCGAAAAGGTACAGCGTTTTTCGCCTTTTCGGAAGGGACATCGCGGACCGGTCTTAGCGATCAGGCGAGTTTTAGCCTCCAAAAACCCAAAAACTCTCGAAATCCGGCCCCCTCAGGGCTCGCGGCGCTGCCAGCGAGCAAAGCTTCGGCAACCAATTTTGCGTTTCCGGACGGCAGGACGTCCCAAGATCGTCGACGCCGGAATACCGCTTTAACCATACATAGGAATTTCAGTGATGCGTTTTTCCCAACCCAGACTGCTCGCCCTTTCCGTTCTCTCGATCGCTATCGTTGCCTGTACCGTGGCGAAAGCTGGCGACCCATCAATCCTTGTCCCCGCTGACGTTAAAGTCGCCGGGCACCTGGACGTTACCAAGCTGAGAGCCAATCCGATCGGTCAGCAACTTGTCGATGCGTTCTCCACCGGGATCGCAGCCTCGTTAAACAGTGACAGCGAATCGGCATCTCCGGACGAAATGATCCAGGCGGTGGGGTTTGACCCGATCGTTGAAACACAGGGCATCACGGCACTTTGCAGCGATTTCGATAACCCGAAACAAAATGTCGTTGTCGTCATCGAGCTGCAAAAAACCAGCGGCAATCTGGCCGGGTTGCTTCTGGCAATGCCCGAATACAAAAGCATCATCCACCGTGATTACCAAATCCATTCGGTCGTCTTAGAGGGTGACCGATTGTTCGGCGCAATTCACACCGACGGCAAAGGTACCAAACGCATTGTCGCTGCCATGTCAGAGACTCCCGTTCAAAGGGTTCTCGACCACTTCGATGGTCAAACCGGCGCAGAACTGTCACGGCGGTTGCCGCAAGC
>JAGQPO010000984.1 GCA_020426665.1 Planctomycetales bacterium | reverse complement strand
GGCCTGCACGTATTCAAGTCGTTGGCGTTTGTCGTTTTGGGGTCATCACTTGACCTGACTCAATCTGCCGACTTCTTGTTTTCGAATATTGATCTGATCGATCTGTCGAGCGGAGGCGACAACACACTAACAATTGACGCCGATCAGGTACTACGATTGTCGCCGTCATCGGGAGCACTTCGTGTTCGACACGACTCGGCGGACACGGTTCACTACGGCGATGGATGGTCGGTGGGAAACCCAATCTTCTCCGAGGGCCGTCAAGCTCATGTGCTGACCAACGGCACGGCACGCATCGAAATCCAGAACACGCTTCCGTATCAGAATCCACTCTCGGCAACAGACGTCAACTTCAGCGGTGACACCACGCCGCTGGACGCTTTGCAAGTAATCAATTACATCGGGCTTTTCGGATCCGGCTCAATCGACTTGACCGACCCGGCATCTGCCGTCGAACTCCCCAAGGCCTATTATGATGTCAACGGCAGCCGTACCGCGACGCCGATCGATGCGTTAATGGTTATCAACTTTATCGCCAGGATGATCGCCGCCGAAGGAGAATCGCCGGCGAGTGAAACGACGCTGCGACAATCTCCTCTCGGGTACCTGACGCCCCAGCGACTACTCGTATCTTCAGCTACGACCGACCGATTCGACACGACACGCACGTCGACCCGCAAAATCTCAGGTCTATCGCGCGCGGTCGGTGAATGGCACGAAGCCCCGACCGCCGACGTCGCCTTAACCGCGATGTTTGATCGAGATGCCACCGATCCGCCATCGGACACCCCGCCACCGCTGGCCAGACAGTTCGCAATGCTAGAACTCTTGTCCGAATTAGAATCGTGAACTCCGGTGACTGATCTCACCGGAATCGCGATGGCCTCAAGTGGGAATAACAACTTTTGAGGTATCATGGCGCGCGTGTTGTAAAAACTCAACGCGGGTTGGCACGTTGACGTTGCGGAACGACAACACGAAAGCCAAAAGAATCGCAGTTTCATTGGGAAAACGTGGAATCAAACGCACCGGCACAGAGCGTGCAAAGCCGGTACGCCATGAAACCACTCGTCAAATCTTGTCTACTCACACTGTCACTGGCCGCTGTTCTATTGAGCAACACAGGATGCTCGCCACCGGCACTTTTTGAGAATGAGTACGGTCCAATCCTGGCCGCGATTGATTCCGACGCGGCCATCCCGACGGGAATGCGTTTAACCAAAAATGGTTGGGAAGACACGTCGCAGTGGAACATCTCGTTGGACTTTCAAGACAAGTCGATTGAATCATGGATCGAGAACCAACGCCAGCGGGAACCAGGCTGGGTGCGACGAAGCTTCGCCAAAATCAGAACGACCCCGCCACTGATGTTTGCCGTGATCCAGATCGCGATGATCGCAGCCATTGTACATGTCGGTAAAAAACCACACGACGAACAAACCCGATAATTCGGCGTCCGACCACTCCACCGACTTGGCGTGATCTATGATGCACTGTCCTATTCTGCCCGCCATATCAGACTCTAATCGGCAATCCCTACCGTGACGCGAATCCTGATTACTGCTTTTGAGCCCTACGACCGCTGGAAAGAGAATTCAAGTTGGTTGGCTCTGATTGACTTGACCAGCTGGTACGAAGGTGACTTGGAAATCGCGACCCGCCGCTACCCGGTGGACCTGCCAAAGCTGAAGACCCAGTTGGAAGAGGACCTGGCACGGAATTTTGATTTTGCGATTCACCTTGGCCAGTCCCCAGGTGCGACCGTTATCAAATTGGAATCGGTGGGGTTGAACATGCGGACCAACGGGGAGCCGCTACTGGTCGATGCCCCTACCGCATACCGTTCGCCGTTGGACTTGGAAGGCTGTTTGGAACGGCTGACGGATGCCGGAATCCCGGCTCAGATCTCTCATCACGCAGGAACATACCTCTGTAACGCGGCACTGTTCCTAAGCCAACACTTCTCCGAAATGATGGGACGAAGGACTCAAAGTGTTTTCATTCACCTGCCGTTGACGCCCGGTCAGGTTGCCGCCGAAGGGTCTTCGATGGCGAGCATGAGCACGCCCATGCAAAGTGCCGCAATCGCGTTGATCGCCGATCACCTTGCGCGACAGGAACGGTAGTGGTCCGTCAACGTTTGATTTTGGAGTAGCGGAACTCATGCGTGAGTTTCGATTCGTCCGGCCGTTGACGAAAGTCTTGACGACTTCTGCTACGTTCCCAGTCCAAAAATTTAATCTGGGCGAAGCAACTGCTTGAAAACTCTAAAGCGAATTCGAGAATGCCGGTTCGGTATGGTTTTCGGGGTGTCGCGCGGTGGGCAGATTCTTGTGGCTAAACGGGGTCAGAGCACCAGGAGGAAAATAAAATGCTTTGACATCGGGGTGCCGGGAATTCGACATTGAACCGACTCGGACAATTGTCCCATCAGACAACTCGAGCGTAAAGTCACAGTCTTTCATTGCTCACCTACTTGCTGGCTTTCAGACGGAAATCGATTTGCCCCCCTGCCACAAGCGATCCGATCAGTTCCACACGCTTGGACATGGAGGTAACGCGAGAGATGGGAACAAGTTCGCAGAGAACTCAAAGAAAAATCGCAATTGCTTGATCCGGGACCACCATCCATGGGACGCCAAACCCCCGACAGGAGGTCTCGCGTCTCTTCGAGACGACTAAACCTTACGTTGCGGTTAAGAATGGGTGGGAAAATCGGTGCCCGCACCGCGATACATCGTTACACCGCGTTTTGCGACCATCCCCCCTAATGACGAATCAGCCGAAGCCAAGCCCACAAAAAATACGTCGCGATGCGTCAGTCACCGAGGCCGTAATCCTTGATTTTTTTGTGCAGCGTGTTTCGATTCATCCCCAGTTTGGTCGCAGCCTTGGTTTGAATGCCGCCACAAGCATCTAGAACTTGGGCGATCAATTCACGCTCCAGATGGTCGACGACAATTCGATGAACATCTGTTGCGTCCCGCCCCGCGTGGTCGAGTCCCAGCTGAATGACTGAGCGGGACAGAGTTGCAAAGTCCATCGGTCCGGCTTCGTCCAACGCGTCGACGGGAATGGGTTGGCGGCTGGTAACACATTCTGGCAGAAGTTCCATCAACAACTCGTCGGTTTCGGCCATCACGACGGCTCGCTCCACATAGTTTTGCAGCTCGCGAACATTTCCGGGCCAATGGTAATCTCGCAGTGACTCCATCGTTCCGGGACCGATATGGGCGACGTAGCGATCATTCAATTCGTTGTAGTAATCCAAAAAGTGCGAGACCAGGGCGGGAATATCTTCGCGCCGATCGCGTAGCGGAGGGATCTCGATCGGTACAACGTTTAGTCGCCAGTAGAGATCCTCGCGAAAATTCCCTGCGCGAACCTCACCCATTAGATCGCGGTTGCTGGCTGCGATGACTCGGACATCGGTCCGCAACGTGCTAGTATCTCCGACACGCTCAAATTCTTTTTCCTGCAAAACGCGCAGCAGTTTGACTTGCAATGTGAGCGAGGTGCTGTTGATTTCGTCCAGAAAAATTGTTCCTCCTTGCGCCGCTTCGAATCGTCCGGTCCGATTATTGACGGCTCCGGTGAAGGCACCTCGCACGTGCCCGAAGAGTTCGCTTTCGAGCAAACTTTCACTCAGTGCACCACAATTGACCCTGACAAACGGTCGGCCACTGCGATGGCTTAGTTGGTGGACTGCACCGGCGATCAGTTCTTTACCGACGCCTGTCTCGCCAAGTATCAAGACGGAGGCGTTGCTGACCGCCACACGACGTGTCACTCGATACACCTCCCGCATTGCCGAGCAGTTGCCAATGATTCCCGGCAAGGAATGTTCGTGGTTATTTTTCGCGGAGTTGCCAAGCATTGCCATGAAGCGATTACGGCGGGTAAGGAGCCGTTAATTAGCACCATCACCGTGGCGATTCGCCTGATCCTGGAAGTCGTCTTCGATTCCGCTCGTTCCGCCATCACATTGGGAATGCCTAAATCATCAGGCAGCCCAAAGCGCCAGACGATCCCAACACGCATAGTCCAACGCATACGAGCCATGTGCCGCGTCCGCACCGCACGGGTTTGCATCAGCACATATCGCGAAATTAGCGTTTTGGACCAATTTCGGATACCGGGCGTCCCCTAACGAGGCGACGATTTGCCTTGCAGGGCACCGAGTCCTAGCTGACGAAAGCTGGACCGATCGGCCACCGAAAGCGGCGGTAACCGGCGTTTCGAATCCACCTCCAAAAGGACCTCCGTCAAAGCTGCAGGGCTGCCTGGCAGATCGACCAGGTAAACCGATGGAGTGTTCTCACTGATCCAGCGATTGGATGTGGTTTCTAACTCGGTGCGTTGAACACTCTTTTCGCTGGTTTCGGCATCGCGATAGAAAACGATCGGAACCACGTTTCCTCTGGGTTGACGTCGAATTCGATCAACCAGCTCGGCGGTCGCGGCGTCAGAAATCTGTATTTTACTGATCACCAATCGCAGATCGCCGCCGCTGGCAACCTCTCGCTCGGCCTGATGGGCAGACTCAACCAGCCGGACTTCGTAGCCGAGTTGACCGAGAATCGATTCTTGCCGGAGTGCGATCACCGGTCGAGTCTCCAATACGATTGCGGTCGGCCGGGAATTCAGCGCCGCCATTTCCGATAACGTGTTCCGATAGTAGCTGGCCCCGGGAAAAGAGACAAAGGCGCCCTCTGATCCGACCAACTTGGTGATGCACGCAGCGGACTCAAAGCGAATTCGGGCGTTTGAATCGCGAACCGCATCGACCAACTCGGTGAACCGGCCGTCACGCAGTCCAAGCACCGCTTCTGTCGGTGCATCCGTCGCTAACACGCTTGAGAGCAATCGGACGGCCCCCAACGCAGCCGGAATGTCCCCGCGTTTTCGCTGTTCGGCCAGAGTCGTTAGTAGTTGGCGCCGATCTAATTGCTGGGGATACAAGCGTTCAAATTCCTTGATCTGCGCCGGATTCCCCCAATCCACGTCGACCATCAATCGATACGACAAATCCGTGGCAAGAACACTGCGGCCGACGGTTGGCGGTAAAGCTCCCAGCCGTCGTAAACGTTGCGCCGCATCGTAGGCATCACGATATCGTTGATAGACCAGCGTGCTACGGTTAGGAATGACGCCCGTACGATCCTGATTCACCGTCCACAATGTTGCCGGTGTCGTATCGTTGGGCGATCGCGCTGCAAATTCTCGCAATGTCTCTAGCCGGTCCGCCAACGTCGCCACTGCATCCAGCTTTCCAAAACCGTCTGGGATCATCGCTCCTGCACGAGCCGCCGCGGATTCATCCGCAGATGCGTCACCGGCAAACGCTGCAGTGATCAAGGTATCCATAGCCGCATCACGGCTAAGCATTTCAATCGCGACCAAGACCGCCGGCCGAAGACTGGGATCTCCATACAACGCCAACTGCTCCAATCCCTGGAATCCGCCTTCACCAAGCGATCGAAGGATTGCCAGCACCTTCACCAACTGGTTTTCGGGAAGCCCCTTTGCAACCGCCTCGACCAATAATTCAACGGTCACATCACCGCCTCGCATCAAGATTCGATTGGCTTGCAAATTGGCATCCACATCATCATTGGCAAGCTGGTCGATTGCACTCCGTAAACGAGTGACGTCCTGATTGGTCGCTTTAGCGGCAGCATTCATTTTTGAAATTGCCGATCGGCCGCTATCACTCAGTTCATCGGAAAGTGAAATTCGCAATAAGAGTTGCGGGCCGATGACCTGGGCGGATTCGGCCAGTATCGCCTGGTCCGCAGTCCCGTCCATTTGCGTCAACCATCGGTCCACCTGAGGCCAGGCGCGAAGCTGCGCCAAGGAGCGGATTGACTGAGCCCGATAGAGTCCGCCTCGAGAGGCGGAGGATTCCAATTGCCGTACCAGCTCGTCAGCCCGTGGCGTAGGCTCGGAAGGCTCATCGACCTCAACGGGATCGCCGGGGAACTGGGCGTTTGCGTTGGGCACAACAAGCAACGTAGCGAATCCAAACGCGATCGTCAGACTGCGGAACCACATGATTAAATACAGCTGAAAAAGGAACAGGAACGGGGAATCCGCCGTTATCTTAGTCAGCGGTGGGCCGAATTGCGCCAAGAATGGCCCGGTGATCCACCGGGCCGGTTGCACGACGTCGGATCAGGGACAATGCGCCAGGTCCAAGCCCCGGGCGTCAGAGAATCGATCAAACTCCGGGAGGGGTGTCTTCCAGGATCTTTTCCAACTCCTGCTGGTGCTGCCACTCGATCGAATTCTTGTCAAATCCCTTTTCGCCGGCTTCCTCTTTCATTTTCTCGAGATGCTGCTTTTGGTTTTCGACGCCTTTCACCCACTTTTCGCGGGCGTCCCAGGCGGTCGGCAGATTTCGATCTGGTAAATTCTTGTCGTGCAGGCGGTCCAGAAGCCGCCGATCAATTTGCCGGGTGTATTCGACATAGGCCTGCGGGCTAAGCCTCGCTTCATACTCCAGTTTGGCAAGCTCGGCCTCCGGAAGATCTTTCAGACTTTCCGTGTCGAGATGCGCGGTGGATCGAAACGGCAGCGTGAACGCCCAGGCGATCAGAGCGGCGGAAAAGATAAAGGAACAGGCAATCGCGATCTTTGCGGCATTGCTTCGTGGCAACGCGTGTGGACGATCGGATTTCCGACGACCACCGGATTGAATCCCGCCGACCGAGTCACCGCGGTCACTCGCACGGCGGTTGTACTGGATCGTATTGTCCGTATCGCTTTGATTGTTTTTGGTCATTGGATTGTCCCCGTGTTGGTTTGACTTCTATTCGGTCAAGATGGTTGGAAGGTTGTTTGCGATCTCTTCAAAGATTCGCACCAGGTCTTCTCCGGTCGCAGCGTGGTAGTGCTTACCGCCTCCGATCGCAGCGACTTCCTGCATGTCCGACTGGTTCGCACCCTCGCCAAAGGTCACGGTGTGAATCGTCAGCAAGTTGTTTGCG
>JAGQPO010000983.1 GCA_020426665.1 Planctomycetales bacterium | reverse complement strand
GTAAGGGCCCAGGTATTCAGGATGCTTCATGTCTTGTCAGACGGAAAAAGAGACCGATGGAGAAGTGGGTTCATACTCTAATTTAGCAACTTGTCGGACATTCGACCCAGTGCTTGCCCAAGACAGGCTGCGTGCCGGATTTTCATTCTATTTTTGCCTCCGCCTTGTGGTTCCCCCTGGTCGGACGGGATGCCGGATTCCCGGATTCGGGCGGCCAAGATCCGAATTCCGCTTGGAGCGACTTTTTTCTACGATTCGGCGATGAACGACTCCAAATCTAGCGCCGAAACGGTCCGGCACGCCAAATCGCCGGTCGGGCGAAACTGGTGGGTGCTGTCATTGGCTTCCATCGTTTTGCCATGGCTTTGTCAACCGCCGCTTCGGTGGTGGCCGTTTGCCTGTGTGGCGATCATTCCACTTTTGATCGCCTCGAAATCCGCCAATTTGTCCCGCCGGCACTTGGGGGTGCTCTATTTCGCAGCGACGGTGTACTGGGCATTGACCTTGCAAGGCCTGCGATTTGCCAACCCGCTGATCTATCCGTGCTGGATCGCGCTGGCGGCTTATCTGGCCGTTTACCCGATCGCCTTTGTCGTGGTGCTAAGACGAATGTCGGAGGGTGGTTTTCTGAACCGTAGACTGCCGACGATTCTGGCCGCTCCCGTAGTTTGGGTCGGCATGGAATGTGTCCGCAACTACATGCTGACAGGAATCTCGGCTGCGATGCTTGGCCATTCCCTGGCCGATGTGCCAACCATGATCCAGATCGCCGATCTCGGCGGAACCTACGCCGTGTCGACGATCATTGTCGTCGCAAACGTGGGTTTGTTCCAAGAGTTGTACCGCATTCTTCATTCGAAACCCAAACCTGATGAACAAGTCGACAAATCTGATACACCGAACCGGCTGGCCACATGGGGAATCATCATTGCGCTTTGGGCGGTGACATTCGCTTACGGACGCTATCGCATCGGTCAACCGACCACCTCCGGTAAGACGACGATCGCGCTGATCGGTCGCAGCGAAAGCGTCGAATACGAGCAAGACGAGACCCGTGAGTTGGAACTGTTCGGTGCCTACGCCAATGAATCGGTAAGCGTCATCAGTTCAACCGACGAACGAATCGATGCGGTCGTCTGGCCGGAATCGATGTTTACCGGAACCATGCCGTGGAGCTTCGGCGAAGGGGGCAGTGAATCTGCACAGGCCAACGGGCTGTCGGCCGAAGAAGAACGTTTGGTGTTGAAGGAATATCAACGGCGGTATCAATTCCGAGCCGCAAATCTGCAAACGATGTTGGCCCAAAACAATGGCCCCGATTCGTTTCGCCCCGACATCTTGGGCGGCTGTGGTGTCGTCGATTACGGACCAACCACGCACATTTACAGTGGGATTGTGCAAATCGGCAGCGATGGCAACGTACGTGATTGGTACGGCAAGACTCACTTGGTTATGTTCGGAGAGTACATTCCACTGGTCCAGCACCTGCCGGTTATTCGGAATTGGTTGCCGAAGAATATGGGGCTGACGGTTGGCGATGGGGCGAAACGGTTTAGCGTCGGTGAATCAACGATCTGTCCAAACATTTGCATCGAAACGGCTGTCGAACGAGTCCCGGTCAATCACCTGCGTCAATTACGATCCGACAGCCTTGGCACGTTGCCGGACTTTATCCTGACGGTCACTAACGACGGCTGGTTCGATGATTCCAGTGTGGTTCAGCACCACAAACGATGTGCCCAATTGGTCGCCGTCGCCTGTCGTCGTCCCATTTTGTCGGCCGCCAACATCGGACCGACGGTTTGGATCGACAGCTGTGGACGGGTTATCGATGAAATCCCGCAAGGCGGTGAGGGCGGCGTGATCGCCACGCCCCGTATCGACCACCGTACGAGTTTGGCCGTGGTGATCGGCGATTGGCCCGCACGTCTGTGTGCCTTCGTGTTTCTGGCCCTGTTGATCAAGCGCAGAAAGTCACAACATCCGTCAGGTGACGAGAGTTAGGAAAATCCTGCGTTTACGCTCGCGACGGGGATCAAGGAAAAAGCGATGCGTGATTGTGTGCGGGTCGACTACCGGAACGGATTGGCGCCAACGCACCATTGCTACAAAGTGCGTCCACAACTGCGGCGGAGACTCCAACACGAAACTCTTGACGAGCTCCGCTACCGTTAAATCGAATTGGAATGAAGCGTTAGCGAGTGAATTTCGCTTCGCTTAACCGACGTTTCGTTTCAGCCATCAAAGCATCTTCATCGGCTTCGGTTTCGGCGACATACGTGACGCTAAATCGCAAGTACGCCCCGGCGTCATCCCACGGCACCGTGACAACCCCCAGCTGTTCGATCAAGAATCGCGTCGCATCCTCGGCTTTGTCGAACCTTTGGCCGCCTTCGGTTCCCGTCGGTGAAGGTGTGTAAAGGAAATAAGTTCCGCCTGGCATTTCACAGTCGAACCCGCATTCCTTTAGCACGGACACCAATTTTTCCATCCGCCGTCGGTACTTTGCATTGATCCTCGCGGGGATGGAGTCGTCATCCAGCGCCGCGGCGGCGGCCTTTTGCGTCGCGATGAATTGACCGCTATCGCTGTTGTCTTTGACATCCGCAAATGCAGAAACGATGCGAGGATGCCCGGCGACAAATCCCATTCGCCAACCGATCATGTCATAACCTTTACTCATCGAATGGACTTCGATGCCGACATCCATGGCACCAGGAGTTTGCAAGAAACTCGTCGGCGTGCCATCAAAGGTCAACAAGATGTGTGCGGCATCGTGGACCACAATGAATTCTTTTTCCTTTGCCAATGCGACAACTTTTTCAAAGAACTCCGGCGTCGCCAATCGTCCCGTCGGGGAGTTGGGATAGTTCAACACCAACATCTTTGTACGCCGAAAAATATCGTCGGGCACGCTGTCCAAATCCGGCAAAAAGTTGTTCTCGGCCAGCAACGGCAACCGGTACACTTCGCCGCCGTAGTAGCGAGTGTGCGTTCCGGCGACCGGATAACCGGGAACCGTCATCATCGTCACGTCACCGGGATTGATGAAACAGGCCGGCAACATCGCGTAGGCCGGTTTGCTGCCGATGCAATGATTGATTTGCGTAACCGGATCCAATTCGACATCAAAATGCCGCTTCATGAATCGTGCGGCCGCCTGTTTGTATTGGATGACACCGTTGTCGGCATACCCACGGTTTTCCGGCTGATTGATCTCCCGCTCCATCACTTTGCGAACACCCTCGTCGGCCATCGCATCGTTTTCACCGATGCCGAAGTCCAGCAATTGACGGTCGGGATGAGTTTCCAGGGCCTTTCGTTTTGCCCGTTTGATTTTCTCGAACTTGTAGATTTCGGTGCTCTTGCCGTATTGGGCTCCACCGATTCGTTCGGCGAACAATGCTTGAAAATACGGATCTTTGACTTCAGGTTCGGTAACAGTGGACATAGCAGTTTGGATCGGTTTTGGAGAAACAGAGTCGGGCCGAGATGATAAACCCTGGCACCACGCTTCGCGAGTACGACAGAGCGTTAAATTGACCACTCGGATTCGAAAAACGCGTGTCTGGCCAGCGCATCGGCAACTTCGACGGTTGGTCCCAAATAGTCTCCGACGACAAATCGGATCCCGGAATGTCGATCGGCGGCCTCTTGGACCTGGCGGCAAATCGCATCATACAACCGCCCTTGAAATAACAGATGAGGCTGGACAATCACGGTGCGAATACCCGGATTGGCCGCGACCTGATCAAGCACCCGCGGCAACTTGGGCTCGGCCATCGCATAAAATCCGACTGCACGATTGCAGAACCCGCCGCGTCGCGCGACGATCTCGCCCAAGACACGCATGTCGGCCGTCGCGCAGGGGTCGTGGCTTCCGCGGCCGACCATCACCAGTGCGACCGAACCGTCTCGCTGGGCGTCGCCACGCCGCATCGCTTGTTCGATGCGTTGCACAGACAAATCAATGATCGACGGTGCCCGCGACAACGGTGTCGACTGCGTGTATGTCACCGACGGGGTCTTCGCAGCACACCTCGACACCGCATCGGGAATGTCGGTTCGCGCATGACCTGCGGCAAACAACAACAACGGCGCGACGGTGATATGCGTCGCCCCTCGTTCAACCAGCCTCTGCCAGGCTTCGGGAATCGTCGGACGTTGAAACTCCAGCAAACATCCTTCGACCGGTCGCGGTGACAGACGCTCAGCCAATACCGCGACCAAATCAAAAAACTCGTGCGTTCCTTCGGCGTCGCGGGTTCCATGCCCGACCAACAACAGCCCAAACTTGGAAACATCACGAGTATCCTGTTGCGGCAGAATACTAGACCGACCGTTTCCCTGTGATTGAACGTTCACGTGTCAGGCCGAACGAATTTGTAGGGGTGCGTCGAAGGGACTGCTGCACGCGGCATCCGCTGGTCTACTGGTCGACCACCGTCGAGCCGGCAAACCCGGCAGCTTCCAACATTGCAATCGCTTGCTCCGCGTCGAAGCCCTCTTTGTAGGTCACGATGACCTGGGGGTTATCGATCACGCCTTCCTCTTTTTGCGGCGCCAATTCAACTGCCATCACATCGTCACGTTCTTCCAAGTTCTTTTTGACACTCGGATAGCAGGCAAACGGGCAATGCATTTCGGGAACGTTCATCGTCAACGAAGCCGTTTTGACCTCAGCCTCAGGAACGATGGATTCAGCCGAAACATCCTCGATGGCCGCATCGGCTGAGACAGACCCTGCAGCTGAAACGGATGCGGTGTGATGCTCGGTCGTGTCGGCCACCTGATCAGCGGCTCTTTGGTCGGGTGAAGTGGCAATGAAATACATGATTCCGGCGGCAGCCAAGATTGCTACGACGTAGGCAACAGATCGCATCGGGAATGAACTCTTTTGCAAGAAGGGGAAAGTGAGGTGGGCAAAGGGTCGTGTCGGCCACGAGCCATCTATCGTTTCATCTTGACGCGGAATGGTCAATTATC
>JAGQPO010000982.1 GCA_020426665.1 Planctomycetales bacterium | reverse complement strand
GTTGATTTTTGTCGGCTACTTTTTATTCATCACCGCGGCATTGGGTACCATCGGTCTGCGCAAAGTGCTCCGCGTATTTCTGGTCGGTTCGACTTGCTATTTGTTGGTTGCCTGGGGGGCGTATTTGCTGGTCCCATCGTTCGGCCGGTTTTATGAATACACCGATGCGACGACGACGGTGACTCGAATGGGCGGAGTGGCGCATCCAAACGCAATTGCGGCCGAAGCCAGTGTCGCACTGCTGGTTTGCTGTGCGGTGATCCGTGACCGTCGACCTGGTCAGCGTATGGGGCGATGGGCGAGCGTTGGCTGGGCTTTGTTGATCACTTTGATCCTCGCAACCCTGTACGCGACGATGTCGCGCACGGCGGTATTGGCCGCGGTCGCTGGACTGGTAATGTTGATGTTCGACAAATTGTATGGGCGACGCGGTGCGCTGATGCTTGTCGGTGCCGTCACGCTCGGGGCGAGTGGCTTGTTCGTCACGATGCTGACAACGACCGAGTCCGTCGGGGATTCGGCCGTTGCCGCGGTGACCAAGTCCGACAACGTCGAAGAGTTGACATCGTTGACCGGCCGAACGGAAATCTGGGCAGAAGCGATTTCATTGATTGTCCAGCGACCGTTGACAGGCTACGGGCTGGATAGTGCCGCATCAGTGATGAGTGAAAAATCGGTCGGTACGCACAACCTGTTCCTGAACGTCGTTTTTTCAACAGGCATCATCACGGGCATCTTCATGTTACTGTTGCTCGGAGCAACACTCTATCTGGCCTTTGCTTCGGATAATCCT
Source organism: Planctomycetales bacterium (assembly GCA_020426665.1). GTDB lineage: Bacteria > Planctomycetota > Planctomycetia > Pirellulales > Pirellulaceae > Stieleria. The sequence goes on along the minus strand of JAGQPO010000982.1, from coordinate 4,471 downwards.
TTGTTTCGAGGGATCTCGACGTTCGTGCTGATTTCCGGACTGGTCGACGACACTCTATTCGCGTCGTTTCCCTGTCCGATCACGTTTCTATGGATCTCAATGTTAATGTCGATGTCGCCGCCGGATCGCTGGCGGCATTCGAACACGCCGTCGTCTGCGCTCGGCGGTTGACATCAATCGACGCATCCACGATCAACGACTGTTCGTTACCCCATGCGCCACACAACAACGTCGGACGCGTCAATCGACATCATCCGACCCATTTCAACTTCTTGAGCCGCTTTTCAATTTCATTCTTCTCCGACTCTGCATCGAATTGCGGATTTGGTTCAGTCGGTACGGCAGCCCCCGTCTGGTCTCGCCACTCTTTCAACTGGCTGTGCAGGCGTTCGCGAATCTCGGGGTGCGAGTTGGCCAGGTTCGTTGATTCTCCCGGATCGGACTCCAGGTCATACAGTTCCAATCCGCCGTCTTCGAAGTATTCGTGCAGTTTCCATTTTCCGCTACGGATGATGCTGCACGGTCGACTTCGATAGAGCACATCACGCTGCTGGTCGATTCGTTGGTAACTTTCTAGATACGCCGGAAAGTGCCAGAACAGAGCACGGGACTGGAATGCCTCGGCCGATTTGCCTGCCAATAGCGGGCACAAACTATCGCCGTCGATGGGTTGGTCGGGAAGCTCGGCTCCCGTCATTTCACAGAACGTCGGAAACAGATCGACATTGATAACGGGCGTATCACAGGTTGAACCGGCCGCAGTCACACCCGGCCAAACGACGAACATTGGTTCGCGAATTCCGCCGTCATAGTAGGTGCCTTTGTAGCCCTTTAACGGTTTCATCGACGTTGCCGGACCGTAACCGCCGTTGTCGCTGGTAAACACGATGATGGTGCGATCGGCTTGACCGGAATCCTGTAACACCTTGACGATTCGGCCGACGCCTCGGTCGACGCTTTCAATCATCGCAGCCATGACGGGATGATTGTGTAATAAGCCCGGTTTCTTTTGCTCGTACTTTTTGACTAATTCGGGTTCGCCCTGAATCGGCGTATGAACGGCGAAATGTGTCAGGTACAGGAACCAGGGTTTTTCGGGCTCTTTGCCGATGAAACGAATCGCTTCGTCCGTCAAGCGGTTGGTCAGGTATTCGTCTTTGGGGGCGTCGGCCAGTTCGGGGATGTTCCCGTGCGGCGGATAGTATCCTCGTGGAGGGCTGCCGCTGTGCGTGCCGGCGAAGTTGAAATCGAAACCGTATGGCAACGGATCGTTACTCAGGTGCCATTTGCCAATCGTCCCGGTGCGGTAGCCGGCTTCACGTACGCAATGTGCCCACGTGCGTATGTCGGCGCGTAAGGTGTCGGTTCCGGGGATATGTTTCAACCGGCCGTGCTTGCGGTTCCCGCGGCGCTGCGTACCGACATTGTAAATCTGGTGGCGTGGCGAATATTGGCCGGACAGTAGACAGGCACGTGACGGTGCGCAGTTCGCGGCGCCGGCATAGGCATTGGTGAATACCATCCCGCGCGACGCCAGAGCATCCAAGTTCGGCGTCTCGTAGAAGTCGCTGCCCATAAAACCCGCATCGCGCCAACCGAAGTCGTCCAGGAAAATAAACAAGACGTTGGGTTTCTCATCGGCCATTACAAATCCGGGGCACAGACCGCAGACCACAAGGGCAATCGCAGCCAGCATCTTCCAGCATCGATCGATGGCAATACGAGAACAAGACGGCTGAAATCCGGGCGTCGGGATATCAGTCAATTGAGATTCGCGGTTCGACATGTTTGGCTGCATCTTTTGGACGTTAGATTCGAAAGTCCTTTGATTTGTTTTCGAGTCTCGGAGAGACTCGGCTACGTGGTTTGCCGGCTTGCCTGTCAACGATCACTCAGGCCACTGGTTCACATCGTTGGCCATCGTGTGCAACAGGCCGTCGATGGCACGTCCAAGGTGCGTCGCGTCGGGGCTGACTCGCGTATTCATCAGCGCGACAAAGTTCTTGCCGTCATGTCGGCGGATCAGAATGGTGGCGGTTCCAGCAAGCGAGCCGGTGTGCCAATGATTGATTCGTCCTTTGCCAACGTCGCGATTGCTCCAGCCGAGTGAATAATATTGTTCCTTCTCCGTTCCGTCTTCTTCGTAACCGGCCAGTCCGGGCGGACGGCGGTACATCCACTCGATGCTTTCGCGACTCAGTATCGGACAGCTGTCCGGGTCATCCAGCGCTGCGGCAAACTTTGCCAAATCGGTCGCCGATGCGATCCAAGCGCCGTGTGAATCCATGGCTTCCAAGTTCCAGCCGCCATAAGGCCACGGCACCGTCTCGTTCAAGTCGCTTGCGAATACCGATTGACCGGTGCCCGGGTGGTAGTAACGCACTTCATTCTCGGCGCGTCCGTCCAAACGTGTTACTCCGATTCGCATCTGTGTTACTCCGATCGGCGCCAGGACGTGCTGTTTGACATAGCCTTCGTAAGATTGTCCCGTCAGTTTTTCCACAACACGCCCGAGCAAGCAATAACCGAAATTCGAATACGCATAACGCTGGCCGGGATCGAAATCAAGTGACTGCGAAAGCATCGCTTTGATCACCGCGGATTGATCGGCCGGTGGCCTGGTACCGACCTGGTCGGCGAACCTGACGGATTGGAACATCGCATCGAACGACTTGTCGCGATCCCAGCCGCCGCGATGTTCCAGCAAGTGTCGAATCGTGATCTCGCGACAACGATTATCAAACGCGTCGCCAGCGGCTTTGATGTCGTCTTCGTAGTCCAATACTTCGTACAGCTTGTCATCGAGTTTCAATTTGCCTTGTTCGATCAGTTGCAAAACTGCAACGGCGGTGATCGGTTTGGAAATGCTGGCGATACGAAACAGGCTGTCTGGCGTGACCTGATCGCCGGTGGCCACATCGGCATATCCGTATCCGCGTGCAAAAACAACTTTCCCGCGATTTGTTACTGCAATGGAGACACCGGGGACACGATGATCCTTCATGAATTCCTTCATCGAGCGATCGTAGTTGGAGAAACGCTCGTCTTTCGGGCCATCGGAAACGTTGTATGCCGCTTTCTCCTTTCGATAGCCTGGGCCCCTAAGGACGCGTCCTGGGCGTTTACCCGTGTACTCACCGTCCTTTAAAACGATCTGGCCATTGACCACCACGTGTTTCATTCCTTCGGATACCGCGTGGGGATTTTTGAAATCGGCGCGGTCAACCAGGTTTTCGTAATCGAACACGATGACGTCGGCGGCCAGGCCGACGGCAATGCGTCCGCGATCGTACGCCAAGACATCGTTGGCCGCTGCGGCACTCGCTTGCGCCACGGCGCGTTCCAGCGAAATCGCCCCGAGGTCACGAACGTATCGCGACAACATGCGAGGAAAAGAACCAAAGGCGCGCGGGTGCGACGCCGATCGGCTTCCGCCGGCGGGTCCGACATCGGTGCAAAATGAAACGAACTCTTGCTGCATCGCCAAAATCTTGTTGGCGTCGGTCATCGTTTGCGGCAGCGCAAAGGCGCCTGACCTGACCAGATGAAAGAATGTTTCCCAGGGATCTTCGCCGACGGCTTCGGCGATCTTGGCAACCGACTGGCCGTCATGCTCGCGATAGCGCGGATCGTTGCTGCGGCCGATCACGATGCGGTCCCAATCTTTGCCGGCGTGTCGATACCAATTCTCCCAGCCTTCGGTCGATTCCATTTCGTTACGAATCTCATGCCGCAACTCTTCGTTATCCAAGCGAGCGATCAGTTGACTGTGACCGTTTGCGAAGTGACGCGGATGGATCAATGCAGCGATTCCCAAGCCGTTATTGATGTACGGGTAAATGTCGGCGGTGACTTGTCGGCCGCTTGCACGTGCCGCTTTGATCCGTGCGATCGCAAGTTGCATCTTTCCCCAGTTCTGTTGCCCCGCGGCTTTGAGGTGAAAGATGTGGACGGGAGTTCCGCCGACGCGTCCGATCTCCAGTGCCTCGTCGATCGCCTCGAGCAATAAATCGCCTTCGTTTCGCATGTGTGTGTAATATCGACCGCCATACTTACCGGCGGCAGAAGCGAGCGCAGCGATTTCGTTCGTTTGCGCGTAGACCGCGGGTGGATAAATCAGAGCCGTTGAAACACCGATCGCGCCGGCCTCCATCGCTTCGCGAACGAGTGACTTCATTCGTTCAAGTTCTTCGTCACTCGGTCGCCGATCGACATCCCCCAGCACGATCGAGCGAACCTGGGTGTGTCCGATGGTTTGCACCATGTTGACGGGCAACCCATTGGATTCGACCAACGTGAAATACTCGGCCATCGTTGTGTAACCCTGACGTAGTCCCGACTGTTCATCAAGCGGGGCCGCCGAACCGCCTTCGCCCGCGTTGATGGTCGTGATCCCCTGCGTCAACAAATTGATCGCCGTTTTTGGATCCTCGATCATCGGCGACGCGGTCTGCCCCATCATGTCAATGAA
>JAGQPO010000981.1 GCA_020426665.1 Planctomycetales bacterium | reverse complement strand
GTCGACAATGCAACGCCCAGCTGTATCGCAGCGACGACAAATTCGAAAGTCACTGTGGTTGGCCCAGTTTCGATGACGAGATCAAAGGTGCCGTCAAACGACAGCGAGATGAAGATGGTTACCGCGTCGAAATCGTGTGCGCCAACTGTGGAGGGCACCTCGGCCACGTTTTCGAAGGCGAACGATTCACCGAGAAAGATACCCGACACTGTGTCAATTCGATCTCGATGAAGTTCATCCCGAAGGGGAAAGAATTGCCGGCAAAGCTGGTGATTGAAACGGAGTCGCCAAAGGAGAACTAAAAATCGCCCTCCCTGATGGGGCGATTGGGCCCCAGACAATGCGAATAGGACCGCGTCCAACAGGATGTGAAAGCAGGGGTCGGGCTGGATGTTTTATTGGTCGCCTTCTGCTTTAGGCAGCCTGGACCGACGCAGGTGGCATTGGTCGTTTGTTTTCCGGCGTTGGTCTGGACTCATCGAACTCCAGCGTGCGATTTCACCCAGCGTGCGAAAGCAACCGACACAAAGTTGCGAGTCTCCGATCACACAAACGTTGACGCACGGACTTTTTGACGTTGCTGGAAAGGCAGAGTCTGATGAACGGTTTTCCGATTGCATTGTTTGTCGACAATCCGGTGAGCGATGTTGTTTGCAGTGCATACGGTCGAAGTGGCATGGCCGAAACAGGTGACCATAACGAGTTTCGTCGTCTGTCAACATCCGACCTAACCGAGAGTGCGAAATGACGAAGCGTTTCGACACGAAAGCTTGGTTGCGGTGGTTCGCCGGCCGCAACGAAGTGCTGATGTTCAGCCTTGCGTTGCTGTTTCTGGTATGCATGTCCGTTCTGGTGGTGATTTGGGTCGACATGCCAGGGCTGACCGAAAGTGTGGAAACCGTTGTCGGTGCCGACGGGTTGGAATCCGTTGCGGACGGTTCATCGGCCGAAATGGTTGAAGAACTCACTGGGCTGGAACAAGTTGTTCTCTCCGTGATGTCCGTGATCTGGTGCATCGTCTTGGTCGAATCCGTTATCCACTGGTTGACGCGACCGTGGAACACGGAAATGCGTCGACATCATCTGCACAGCGTTCTGTTTTGCATCTGCCCGGCGCTGCGGATGTGCGCAAGAAGCCCCGAAATGCACGGACGGATTTGGTTGCCGGGACTTGGATGGCGGCAAGGCGGACGCCGTTTACAACGTCAACTCGAACGGCACTTCAGCGTTCCCATGATGGTCCTCGCGCTGCTGATCATGCCGATCTTGATCACCGAATTCTTCCTTAAAGACCAGGTCGCTGCCCACGCTTGGTTGCGGATGTTTTTGCACATCGGCACCGGAGTGATTTGGTTTGCGTTTGCCGCCGAGTTCATTTTGATGGTTTCGATCGCGGAAAAGAAGCTGGAGTATTGCAAAGAGCACTGGATCGACCTGGCAATCATCTCGTTGCCGATCTTGTACTTTCTGCGATCGCTAAGCGTGGCGCGGGCGACACGTTTGGCGAGCATGATGCGCGTCCAGCAACTCTCGAATCTGGCGCGAGCGTACCGATTACGTGGAACAGCGATCAAGGCGCTGCGAGTTTTAATTCTGTTCGATTTGACGGAACGGATTTTGCGGGTCAGCGATGAACGCCGGATTGAAAAGATGGAGAAAGAACTCGCCGATTTAGAAAAACATGGGCGGCTGCTGCGCCAACGAATCGCCAAGTTGAAACAGAAGAAGATGGAAGACGAATTGGCCGCAACGGAAGAGAACTTGATTTCCGAAACGATCGCCAACTACGCCGCTGAAAAAAACGTCGACGATCAGGCACCGGACGACAACGCCGTCGCCAAGTAATGCTCCGACGTTGCTGGCCAGGGCGGTCGGACTTGCCGATACCATTGCCAATAGCGGCGTGGGGGGAGCACTTTCGATACCAATTCACCCGGTAGTGGCCAACTGAAAATCACTCCTCCAAGATGAAGTCGCATGCTCGACCTCTAACGTTGCTAGTCGCCGCGTAATGGATCGCTGGAACGATGAGCGGTTACAGACTCGCTCATGAACCAGCGGCTTTGACGATGAAGCTTGCCTGGTCAATTGGCAGCGTGATGCCACCGACACGATCTTCGAGTAAAGCGGCCGGCAAAAACCATCGCCGATTACACTTCGGGCACGGCGGCAACGAGCCCGACCTACACCTACGTCGAAGCCAGCTACATCGACGAATCGGTCGTACGCGATGGCATCGGAGGTCCGCGTTACTTCCACCGCGGCCAACAGTGTAGCGTCAACGCGCTGACCGATTCGTCAGCGGTGATCAAAGAACACTACGCGTTTGATGGGCATGGCAATCTCTCGGTGTTCGATGGGAGTGGAAGAAGTCGCAGTGCGATGGCGGAAGGAAAAGAACCGTTAACGCTGCCATTCGGCCAACGGCCGCTGACAACCAAAGCCTAGAAGACTTTGCTTCCTGCCGGGCAAGCCGGTCAGGGGAGCCGATATTCGTGAACCGCTTTTGCTAATCGCAAAACGTGCGTTCATGTCGGACAAGCCGACATGGG
>JAGQPO010000980.1 GCA_020426665.1 Planctomycetales bacterium | reverse complement strand
CAGCCAGGCGACCAGGTCCGCCAACTCTTGCTCGGTGAGATTCGATTCCAGTCCCTTCGGCATGATCGACACGGCACTCGGCGAAAGTTCCTCGATATCGTCCCGGTCGACGCGAATGGGGTCGCCTGTTTGTTGTTGGATGTAAACCGAATCGGATGTTTCACGCACCAAGATGCCGGAATAAACTTGCCCCGACGTCGTCAGCAACACGTGTGATTCGTATTGGCGGACGATACTGGCGGATGGAAAAACAATCGATTCCATTAAATCGTGTTGCGATCGATTTGCACCAATCGTTGTCAAATCGGGTCCGATGTTCCCGCCCTGGGCTGCCACACGGTGACACGTGGAACATTTCGATTTTTCAGCATAGAACACTTCTTTGCCCCGCATCGGATCGCCGAACCGTACCAACGGAATCAGCCGGTCCAGTTTTTCGATTCGCTGTTGATCAATTTCCTTCAGCCGATCCAACAGTGCGTTGGCTCGTGGTAACAATTCAGCGGGGAACCGCTTGACGATGTCCGAAACCTCGGTCATCGGCAACTGGTCCGTGTTGCGAGCCGATTCGAGCGCATCCAAAAAAGCGGCAGCGACGTCGGGTTGGGCCGAACGTGCGAACGGACGAATCAAATCTCGCAACGTCGCCGGTCCCGCGTCGGACATGTGGGTTGCAAGTTGCAGCAAATGATTAGGTGATAATTGCGCGGTCGCAATCATTTGTGCCGCCAGACTTGCCTCGGACGGAACACCGCTACTGACCAAATCCATCAGCGTGTCAACCGTTTGGTCCGTTAACCGGGAACTTCGACCTTCAAGCGTCGACAGTACCATCACCCGTTTGATCGCCACCTGGTGTTCATCTTGACTGATTTGTCGCAATTGGTCATCAAACACGTTTGTCTGCAAAGCCGTAATGGCATCGATGGCAAGTCTGGATGTGTCCAAGTCTTCAGACGCAAGCAGCGCGGCCAGTGGACTCTTCCAACTTGCATGGAGTGGCGGATGGTTGCTACGGCCGATTGCCGTCAACATCAATTGCCGGGCGTCCAAATGGTCGGCATCATTTAGGACCCGCCCAATCTCTTTTGCGACAGGCTCTGCCGCGGCATACGTCGCAGACAGCTGAGCGATCATTGATGATCTTTCTGGCAATTTATCCGATTCTGACAACCAATTCCGAATCTGCTCGGCAACCAGCGCCGATGTCGCAGCAATACTTTGTTGCGTTTCGGCGTCCCCACTTTGAGTTTGCGCAGATCGTGATAAAAGGTCGGCGGCGGTCTGTTGTAAACGCAGGTCGTCGGTGTCAAGCAATTTGGCGATGGTTTTCGGCGAGACCGCAACTTCGTTTGATTGATTTAACACGACCAAACAAATCCGACGAACCGTCGGCGATTCGTGACGAAGTCCCGCCTGTAACGTTTTCAAATCGTTGATCTCGATCAAGGCGTAGGTGATCGCATGCTCCAGCGACCGATCCATGTTACGACCTTCGGCCAACGCGTTGATCAAGACACCGACATTACTTGCGTCACCGATGCGGCCGAGTGCTTTGGCGGCTTCGCGACGTACCGCCGGCACGTCATCCGAGATGATTTCGATCAAGCGACCGGATGCCGTGATGTCGGGATACGTCGCAATCGATCGGCAAGCCGTCTGGCGAATGTTCGGGTCAGCGTCGTCCAAGGCTTGGCGGATTGCTGACCGCGCGTATTGCCTTGTTCCATCCTCTCCAACGATCCGCGTCAAAGCCCAAATCGCGTTCTGGCGTACTCGAATGTCTCCGTGAATCAATCGGGCGAGCGAATCGATGATTGATTCGCCACGAAGTGCACACTCGGTGATCGCGCGCTCGCGGACCTTGTGCCGCGTATCGTTCAAGTATTTGACAAGCTCAGCATCGGTCAACGTTTTCCAATCGATGCGATTCCCCCAGGGGTCAACCTGAGTGGTCATGCCGCTTCGACGAATCCGATAGATCCCCCCTAAAACGTCCGGCTTGGACATTTGCGACGTCGGACAACCGCGGTAAAACCAGCCTCCGGTGTCGACGACCAGCAAACTGCCGTCGGCATCTTCTATGACATCCGTTGGATGAAAATCGCGGCTGGTTCCAGAGACGAATTCTCGCTGTGTTGCGCGATAACTTGACCCGTCTCGCTCCAGTTCAAGCCGCACCACTTTTCCACCGTTGAAGAAAGTCGCCAAGTAATGATCGCGCCAACGATGGTCGATGACTCCACTGCGGTATCGTGTCACTCCGGAGACGGCGACGTGACCGAAGCGATGTACGGGTCCGAGCAAATCGCCGGTGACTTTCAATTCTTCCAGAACCTTTTCGCGGTGCGGGTAAGCTCCGCCATAAAGCCAGTGAACCAGCGCGTCGACGCGTGGTCGTGTGTAAAGGATGTTGACGCTGCCGATCACATCGCCTTCATCGGTGAAATCAACTTCAACCGGATTGTCCATTCCTCCGCCACAATGGATCCGGACATCCGATCCGTCCACGCGGCAAGAGAACAGATAGGAACCGTTACGGCGACTTGTGATTTCTCCATTGTCGTCTTTGAACTCGTGTCCATGATAACCGTCACACCAGTACATTCGGCCGTCGGGGCCGAAGAAGCAACCATGAATGCTGGCGGCATTACCGGTATAGCCAAACTCTTTGACGATGACTTCTCGCACATCCGCCACTCCATCGCCGTCGGTGTCTTGCAGTCGCCAGATATTGGGCGGCGATGCGACGTACAACGAACCATTGTGCCACGCGCCGCCCATCGGATAGGTCATCTTGTCGGCGAACACGGTTGACCGATCAAACCGCCCGTCGCCGTCGGTGTCTTCAAGCATGCGAATCGAATTGGGTAGGCTCTGTTCCAACTCCTCTGCACTCAAGTTAACGCCGGCGTTGTTGCAGATGAACAAGCGTCCTGTGTCATCGAAACATCCCATGGTAGGGTGTGTGACCAAGGGCGGGCCGGCAACCAGCTGGGCGGTAAAACCTTCTGGAACGTTGATTTGTTGGGGTTGAAATCCGTCGGTCAGCGGTGGAGGTTCAACCGGATCGGTTTGGGCAAGTTCTTCGTCGATTCCCACAAACAGTTTGGCTTGCGAACCGCCGCCGTTCCACAAATCGTATCGGTCGACGGCGTATTGATCGTAGAAATCGTCCAGTTGTCGTTTCAAGTCGTCTCGTTTGGACTGATGCGCATCGTCATCGGCAAGGTTATTGAATTCATCGGGATCCAAGTCCAGGTTGTATAACTCGTGCGGTCCATTGGGATGTCGGTGGATGTATTTCCACTGCCGCGTACGAATGCAACGCAGTCCTTCGAATTCGTAAAACACCGGTTTCTCTGGGGCCGGCGTACTGGATTCGTTTGCGTCGCGAAGGCTTAATTCTGTGCTAAAGTCGTTCCCTGGCGACTTCGGTTCTCGCGGCATCTTGTCGGCAAGGTTCAAGTAGCTCAGCAGAGTCGGCATGAAGTCATAGTTGGTCACCATTCGATCAACTCGCTTGTTACTTTGAATACCGCCCGGATGTCGCCAGATCATAGGGATCCGCATCATCCCGTCGCGTGCCGTGACCGGACGCGTGTGGTCTCCCATCCCGTAAAACCCTCCGTGACCTCCGACCCATCCCTGGTCTGCGACGAAGACGACGACAGTGTTGTCATCCAATCCACATCGCTTCAACGTTTCCATGACGGTACCGACGCCGTCGTCCACTCCACTGACCTCCGTTGCAACACGTCGATTCGAAATCGGATTGTTGTGAAAATCGCGGTTACTGAATTGCCACGGATGTGTCGGCTCATTCGGAAAGGACGTTAGATCTTTGTCGGCATAATACCTTGCGTGTCGGTTTTGACCTTCGCGCAACAGCAAACGGCTTAGTGAATAAGGTCCGTTGTAGGACAGAAATAGAAAGAACGGTTGTTCGGCGTCGGCTTGCTTTTCGATGAATGACACCGCGTGCCTGGTCCAAAAATCGGTCAAGTACTGAGGTTCTTTTCGTACCAATCCGTTTTCGATGATTTGAGCGTCGTAAAACGTACTTGTCCCGCCGTGAGGCATCGTGATCCAGTAATCTTCAAAGCCTTCTTGGGGTCGAAGGTTATCGCCGAGGTGCCATTTTCCGACCAGACCGCACGCGTATCCAGAACCTTTCAACACCTCTGGCAACGATGTCACTTGATCCAACGTGCAACGTGCGTCGGGACCTGTTTGGAGCCGCCCGCCGGTCAGGAAGCAATGGACCCCGTGCTGCGAAGGCACCAGCCCGGTCAGAAACGTAGCCCGCGTCGGCGAGCAAACCGGATTCGACGAGAACGCTCGATCAAACAAAGTTCCTTCGGCAGCCAGACGATCGATGTTCGGCGTTCGAATTTCGGGGTTGCCATAACAACCCAACGTCCACGCGCCGTGGTTGTCCGTCATGATTAAAACAACGTTGGGACGATCGGCGGCGAAGATGGGGCCACAACAAACTGTTGCGGTCAACCAGGTAAAAAGCAGCACGGAGGGGAGAATTGGGCGGGGCATCTTGATCAACCGTTTGTTCTCTCGGTAGGGGCGGGGCCAAGAGAAAGTTTAACCGCAGCGGCGCTTCAATTGTTGTCAAACCGGCGTTGCGACGATCACCTCGCGTTTTCCGCCGATTGGTCCCGGCACTCGGGCAACGCCCCAGCCCGATTGCTCAAGGGCGTTGCGTACCGTTCGGCTGCAGCTGTACGTCGCAAGTTTTCCGTCGGCGGCGATCAGGCCTCGCATCGCCTTCATTGATGAGGGCGTCCACAAATCGGGGGCACTTTCGGGACAAAAAGGGTCGTAATAGATGGCGTCAAATTGACCTTCCGCCGACAGGCTCCATTGTCGAACGTCAGCCACCTCGATTGTGACCAGCCGCTGCGAGTCAACACACCAACGATAGGTCCCGCCTGGAACCACGTCCGGCAACGTCTTTCGAAAATCCATGTAGGCGTCGACCAGGTCCGTTTTTGCGACCCAGTCTCGAGGTCTTAGATACTGCAACGTCGAACCACTGATCCAATCCGTTTCGATCGCGACGTATTCCAGAGATGTACCGCTTGCGATCGCCGCATCCACGGTTAACAGCATCCCCATCGCCGTCCCCAACCCGACTTCCAGGACGCGTGTGTGTTGCCGCCTGGCCAGCCTATCGGCGACACCACTGCCTTTGCAATACACGTGGTCGGTTTCCGCAAGGGCGCCGCAGCCGCTGTGGAAGGCGTCGTTGTCAGTCGTTTTGACCAACGTCAAACTGCCATCATCGGTAACCTGGACGATCAAGTCATCGCGGTCGGTCGGAAACGTATCACGGATGGGAATCGGCATTTTTGTATTTCTACACCAAACACGCCAGCGTTGTGTCCACGAGAGTCGACACGGGGACCGGCGCAGGAACCGTCACTGGTGAAGCCGGCGTGATCGTTTGCATCGGCATCGGCATGATGACTTCAGCCGCCGGAATCAGTCGAACTTCGGTACATCGGTTCAAATAAAACTGACGTGGCTCTTCACGACACAGGCACAGCCCCAGGAAACGATCATCGCCCACGAAGCGAATGGGGCTGACGATTCGACGTGTCTGATTTCCTTTGGAATCAGAGTAAACCATTTCAACCACAAACGTTTCCGAATCGATCATGGCGCGGCGAAGTGCATTTTTCATGGCGAGTCCCCTCGAGGGTTGGTTGGCTAAACCGGACAGGGCGGATTGGGTCAGCCGGAATGTCCGTTGCGGGAAGTGATTTGCTTTCGAGAGAAGTTTCGAGGTCGGCCGGACACATTCGGTCACGGTCGACAAAGAATGGCCTTTTCTACGGCAAATACGTCAAAAAAACTCACCTCAGCCACCTAGGAATGGTCTACGCCAACAACGCTTGGACGGGATCGCCGTCGCCGCCGATTTTGAAGGGGCGTCCGTTGGGTGCAAATTGTTCCTTATCCAGAGGCAGCCCGGCCGCGGCTGCGATCGTGCGATTAAAGTCGCTGACCGAAACGTGATCCTTGTCCACTGAAAACCCGCGTTTGTCACTCGCACCGTAGACTTGTCCACCCTTGATCCCGGCCCCCACCAACAGCGACGAAAACGCCCCTGGATGGTGATCCCGACCACCGTTGGCATTGATCTCCGGCTTGCGGCCGAATTCAGTCGTCAACACCACCAGGGTTTCATCAAGCAATCCGGTACGATGCAGATCCTTCAGCAAGATCCCCAACGCGGTATCCAAGTCGTTGGCCCGCTCATTCAACCGCGTATAAATCTCTTGGTGCATGTCCCAGCCGCCATAGGAGATTTCGACAAACCTCGCTCCACTTTGGACCAATCGACGGGCCAACAAGCAGCCTTGGCCGAGAGTGTTGTTCCCATAGGCGTCGCGCACGGCTTGAGGTTCTTCCTTGATATCGAAAACCTTTAACTGATCGCTGCCCATCAAATTGCGAGCGTCGTTATACAGTTGGTTGTAGGCCTCGATTTTTGAATTGCCCGAGTGTCCGGATTGAAAACCGGCATCGAATTTTTCAGCCAACGCCAATCGTCTGGCAAATAATTCATCGGGCAAGTACTTCGGCAGTTTGATGTTTTGAATCCCCGAGCTGGGACTGGCCACCGGAACCGGGGACAACGATGGTTCCAAGAACCCGGCGCCCGGGTGACGGTTGGCCGACCCGATCACGTAGTTGCCGGGCAGCTCGCGATTGGCCTGGCCGTGCTCGGCAAGCATCCATCCACCCATCGCAGGATGCTGAATGCTGTTCAGTTTCTTGTATGACGTCCGCATCAAGTACTGGGCGTTCTCGTGGGCCGCCGTCTCAGTGCTCAAACTACGCACGACAGCGATGGCGCCAGCCAAGTAGGCGAGTTTAGGAAACCGATCGCCGTAGCTGATCCCGGGGACACGCGTTTGGATCGGCTTCGTTTCTCCCGCTTCGGGAACCCCCGTCTTGGGATCGAACGTATCCAGGTGCGTCATCGCACCTTCCATGAACAGGTAAATGATGTGCTTTGCCTTTCCCGAGGGCACATTCGCAGCCTGTGCTTCGCCGAGCGACAACATCGCGCCGGAC
>JAGQPO010000979.1 GCA_020426665.1 Planctomycetales bacterium | reverse complement strand
CCAGTATCCGCGGCGCAGTTGGTTCATCCGGACCACGAAGTTTCGTGATCTGATGTTGAAAAACAACTCACAGATCGGCTGGCAACCGGAGCACATTCGCGACGGCCGCTTCGGGAACTTTTTGGAGTCCAACGTCGATTGGGCGCTTTCGCGCGAGCGTTACTGGGGGACACCGCTGCCGATTTGGGTTTGTGAAGAAACCGGACGTATGGAAGCGATCGGCAACTACGACGAATTGTTGGCAAAGCCCGGGGTTTCCGGAACCGAAGTCTGGTTGCAAGCCAAAGCGGCCGACCCGAGTTTGGTTGACGATTTACGCGTTCATAAACCTTACATTGACGAAGTCACCTATGATTCGCCCTTTGCCGCTGGCAAACGCATGCGGCGGGTCAGCGAAGTGATCGATTGTTGGTACGACAGCGGCGCGATGCCGTTCGCACAATGGGGTTGGCCGCATCAGGGTGACGAGCAATTTCAATCGCAATTCCCCGCCGATTTCATCAGTGAAGCGATCGATCAAACACGCGGATGGTTCTACAGCCAACTGGCCATCGCAACGATGTTGTTCGGCGAAGGTGCGGCGATCAGTGAGCCGGGCTTTGGCGAGTCTGGTTCCTCGACCGACACGCCGGCGCTGAAGCAGCTCGATTACCCGCTGCCGTTCCGAAATTGCATCGTGTTGGGGTTGATGCTGTCCCAGTGGTGGGAGCACGAAGACGCCGACAAGAAAAAGACGATCCTGTTGGACGAGTCGGAATCGAAAGAGCATCCCGACAAGAAGTTCAACAAACAGATCGGCAAGATGTCCAAGAGCCTTCGGAACTATCGCAGCCCCGAAGAGATTTTCGATCGGTACGGCGCCGACGCGTTGCGATGGTACTTGTTTGCCAACCAGGCGCCGTGGAATTCGATCATCTATGCGGAACAGTCGATCAAGGATTCGATCCCCGAATTTCTGTTGCGGCTTTGGAATACGTTCAGCTTCTTTACGATTTATGCGGAAATCGACGGCTTCGATCCTCGCGCAGCCGCCGACGCCGACGAACAGTTGTCGCCGGGGTCGCTGGCGTCGGCGCCGATGTATCGCCCGGCGGCGCAGCGCAGTGAGATCGATCGCTGGATTTTGTCGGAATTGAATCAGGCGACTGCGAAAGTCATCGATCGAATGGACGCACTTGATAACTATAACGCGTGCCAAGCGATTTCGACGCTGTTGGATGGGCTGAGCAACTGGTATGTCCGCCGCAGTCGTGATCGGTTTTGGGCCAGCGACAAACAATCACAAGACAAGCATGATGCGTATTGGACGCTCTACGAGACGCTGATCGAATTGGTCAAACTGGCCGCCCCGTTTACGCCGTTCTTGGCCGATGCGTTGTGGCAGCGACTGACCGAGCCGTTTGGTGACAAGACACTTCCCAGCGTTCACTTGTGCGATTTCCCCGAATCTGATTCATCACGCATCGACGTGGGCCTTTCTGATTCGATGCGATTGCTGCGCGAGATCGCATCGTTGGGCCGTGCCGCCCGAGCGGCGGAAAAATTGAAAGTGCGTTTGCCACTGTCGGAGGTTACGGTGATCTTGACCGACGCGTCGCAAATCGATTGGTTGCAGCAACACGACGCACTGGTTCGCGAAGAGTTGAACGTCAAATCCGTTCTGTACACCACCGACGGTGACCAATACGTTCAATACACCGTGGTCCCCAATTTCAAGCGTCTCGGACCGAAAGTCGGTAAGCAGGTTCCGGCGGTCAAGAAAGCGCTGGCCGACGCCGACGGAAACGAATTGCTTTCCAAGTTGCAGTCCGACGGGATCGTCAAATTGGATCTGCCCGGTGGCGTCATCGAACTGGACAATGAAGACATCGAAATTCGATTGCAGGCCAAAGAGGGCTGGGCGGCGGCACAGGGCCTGGGCTGTGTTGTCGTCTTGCACACCGAAGTCACTCCGGAATTGCAACGCGAAGGTATCGCAAAGGACCTGATTCGCACGGTCCAGAATCAACGTAAGGCGATTGATTGCCAGTACACCGATCGTATTTGCGTCGCGGTGGATCCGACCAGCGATGAAGTCGCCAAAGCGATCGACGAGCACGGCAAGATGATCTGTGACGAAACCCTTGCCGATTCATTGGTCGTTGGCAAACTGGTTGATGCGGAACCAGCCGGCACCGAACATGGCGATGTGTATGTCGCCAAGGCGCAAGCGTCATGAGTGGTGACGATACGAAACTGCCGATCGCCGTCTTTCTAAGCGGCGGGGGCCGAACACTGGAGAATCTACTTCGCCATCGCGATCAACATGGTTTGCCGATCGATGTTCGATTGGTAATCAGCAGTCGCGCGGGGGTGCGCGGTATCGAGATTGCAAAGAACGATGGTATCCCGACCCAGGTGATTCGGAAATCTCAATTCGATGACGCGGAATACAGCCAGGCGATGTTTGAACCCGTTCGTCAATGTGGGGCCGAGTATGTCGTGATGGCGGGGTTCTTGAAGCACGTTCTGATACCCGACGATTTCGAGAACCGCGTGATTAACATTCACCCCTCGTTGTTGCCCGCGTTCGGCGGCAAAGGAATGTACGGGCACAACGTGCATGCCGCCGCAATCCAGCGTGGCGTCACAATCAGCGGATGTACCGTGCATTTTGTCGACAACCAATACGACCATGGGCCGATCATTCTGCAGCGTGCTTGCGAAGTCTTGCCCGATGACACACCCGACTCGTTGGCCGCAAGAGTGTTCCAGGAAGAATGCGAAGCACTGCCGGCGGCGCTGCGCAAGTTGGTGTGAATGTCGCCGAACACTCCTCCGTGGTCGGCCAATCCGGCCACGGAGTGTCCGGCGACATTACGTGTCCATCGCGAATTGCAATCTGGGATCATCCAAACCCAATCGCTTCATTTTTTTGTACAGCGTCGTGCGGTTGATTTCCAACGCGTCCGCTGTGGCTGCGCGATTCCAATTGTGACGGCGCAGGGAATGCAGGATGATTTCTCGCTCCGGGCCTTCCAATGCATCCTTCAAACTTTTGTCGTGATAGTTGGCCGGAGTCATCGCGTAAGGTTTGACGGTCGGTTCGCCCGCCGCCGTTGAAAGTGCGGACGCCATCGGGTCGGCGATCCTGCCTAAGATCTCCGGCGGTAAATCTTCCACCGTCAACACGGTTTCTCGGGACAACAGCACGGCGCGTTCAACGACGTTTTGCAATTGTCGGACGTTGCCCGGCCATCGATACGATTGCAGCAGCGCCATCGCATTGTGATCGAACCCTTCGATGTCGCGGCTGCACGTTTCCGAGGCTTCTCGCAGAAAATGGTCGACCAACAAGGGGATGTCGCCGACGCGTTCTCGAAGCGACGGCAAGACAATGTTGACGACGTTGATTCGGTAATACAGGTCTTGGCGGAAGGTGCCCTCGGTGACGGCGCGCGACAAGTCTTCGTTGGTGGCCAGGATCACACGTGTGTCGACCGAATGCGTGACGGTTCCACCGAGTTGTTCGAATTGGAACTCTTGTAACACACGCAACAGTTTGACTTGCATCGCTGCGGTCGCGGTACCAATTTCGTCCAGAAATAAGGTGCCTTTGTCGGCCAGTTGGAATTTTCCGACTCGGTCTCCGCTCGCGCCGGTAAATGCGCCTTTGACGTGGCCAAAGAGTTCGCTTTCCAGCAGGTTGTCCGGCAAAGCACCACAGGCAACTTCGACAAATGGTTTGGTGCAACGTGAACTTCGTTGGTGGATCGCACGAGCAATCATGCTCTTGCCGGTTCCGTTTTCGCCTGTGATCAAGATCGACGCCCGCGCATCGGCGACACTATCGATCACGTCGAATATCTTCATCATCCGGTAGTCGTGGCTGAGAATGTTCTCCAGTCCGCTACGACTGTCCAAACGCTTTCTCAGTTTCTCATTCTCCAACGCAATGTCACGCTGCGAAACGGCGCGACTGATTGCCAGATTCAATTCGTCGTCGATCAATGGTTTCGTCAACAAATCGAACGCACCCGCCTTGATCGCTTCGATCGCCGTGTCCGGCGTGGCGTATCCGGTCATCACCAAAATGGTGATGCTTGGATACTTTTGTCGGGCGTGTCCGATCAGCTCAAATCCATCTTCTTCCTTCAGCCGAAGATCGGTGATCAGCAGGTCAAACGAGTGCTCTGCGAGACTGGCTTTGGCACCGCTTAAACAATCGGCGACCTGGACCGTGTGTCCAATTTCCCGCAGCCACTCGGCCATCGACTGGACCAAATGCCAGTCGTCGTCGACGAGCAGAATGGAGGCGGCATCTTTCATTTGGAGCATGCAGGGAGTTCAGGGAAACTGGACCGAACGCGATTGATCGTGTTATCACGCACTTTTTCCTACGTCACCGTTAGGAATCAGGCAAAATCCAATTCCCGCGAACCATATTCGGGGGCCCTGGTTAAAAGACCAGCTGATCCCCGAACCCTTATTTCTGGGGGTTAGGCTAGGGCTGCGCGGCGATTGGCCCCATATTACCCATCCTTCCGGCGTAATTCCGCCAGTTTTGGAGGGTTTGCCCCG
The DNA here is from genome assembly GCA_020426665.1 of Planctomycetales bacterium. Taxonomy (GTDB): domain Bacteria; phylum Planctomycetota; class Planctomycetia; order Pirellulales; family Pirellulaceae; genus Stieleria. The sequence goes on along the minus strand of JAGQPO010000979.1, from coordinate 3,946 downwards.
GGGCACCGAGGTGGGGCAATCACATTAACGTCGCAGGCAACCAGGATCGAAATGTCGTTGAGAACGTTGGTCGTTGACGACCACGAAGCAGCTCGTCGCGGGCTCGTCGAGCTGCTAAATGGGACCGCGGTCAGCGTCACAAAGGCTGTCGCTGACGGCGAGGTTGCGCTGCAGCACCTGGCAAACGAAGATTTTGACGTGGTGCTGGTTGATGTGCAGATGAAAAAGATGGACGGTCTTTCACTGTTGGCTTCGATCCGAGAGCTGCATCCGGATCTGCCGGTGGTTTTCATCAGCGCGTACGATTACCCCATCTACATGGCTCGTGCGGTCGCCAACGGAGCCCAGGACTATGTCTTGAAAAGTGATTCGGCGGAGCTCATTTCCAACACGCTTTGCCACGCATGTGAAAACGGTTCGTCCTACCCCAACGGTTTGTTGGACCGAATCCGTCGAAAGATGTCGGAGACGATCAAGGCCAGTGATCTTCCCACGGAATTGCCACTTACACCGCGTGAGGCGCAGGTGCTGCGTCACGTGGCGTTTGGTCTGAGCAATCGTGAGATTGCGAAGTCGCTTGGGATCAGTGTTGAAACGGTCAAGGAGCATGTCCAGAACATTCTTCGCAAGACCGGTTCGTCGGACCGAACACACGTGGCCGTGCGAGCCGTCAGGCTGGGGCTGATCGACTAGAGGCGACGACGTCGTTGCCGAACCTTGACGAACAAACCTAGCGTGGGCCATCGCTCTTGCGGTTGTTTGGTCTGGCTGTCGACATCTAGCTGGTGAATCCGTTGTCACCTTCAATTTGCATCAACACCGATCGCCTGGGAGATGTTCGCCAGTCCGTCGCGCTTGATCAGTCGGATCAATCCGCGATTGATTCGCTTGACCACACCGGGACCTTCGTAGATCAATGCCGTTAACAGTTGCACCATGGAAGCGCCGCTGCGAATTCGTCGATAGGCATCTTCGGCCGATGCGATGCCGCCGGCGGATATGATTTGATACCGACCGTGATCGATCTGCCGATAGAGCCGACAGGTCAATTCGTCCATCCAAGCCCGTATCGGACGGCCCGAGATCGCGCCCGGCCATCGGCTCCAGACATCACTTGGCGTTGTCAGCCCCAATCGTCTCGACGGCGACAGATTAAACATAAACCCTTTGATGAAATCGTAACGATCAACCGTCTCCAACAAGCGGTCAGTTCGAGACGCATCACCATCGGGCGAGATCTTTAGCAGCACCGGGACGTCAATCGAGAGTGATTCGAATCCCTGAAGAAGCCCGTCCAGGATTCCGGGTTGATCAAAAAAATCGCGACCGTCCGCGGTATTCGGGCAACTGAGATTCAACATCAAATAAGAAGCAAATGGCGCGAGTGCTTTTGCCGAAATGCAATAGTCGTCCAGTATCGATTGGGCGTTTTGCGGCGCGGCCGATGGTCCTTGGTTGGTGTTGACCAAATTGATTCCCAACGGCGCCTTGAATTGTCGTCCGCTAAGTCGACGTGCGACCGCGGCAGCCCCTTCATTTGGAAGCCCATAGTGAACACAAACCGCATGATCCTGTGGTAACCGCCACAGTCTGGGTTTTGGATTTCCCAGCGACGGCGATGCGGAGATGGATCCGATTTCGACATGACCAAATCCAAGTGACTCCATCGCACCGATCGCGCGTCCCGATTTGTCGTATCCCGCCGCCAACCCGATCGGATTGTCAAATCGAAGGCCGGCCAGTTCCACTTGCAAACGCGGGTCAGTGACACGATGAAGACGTGACAAAACACCGACCAGCCCGGGAACACTTTCCAGACGGCCGCTCCACAGAATCGCCTGATCATGTGCCCATTCTGGTTCACAGCGAAACAGGAGCGGTCGAATGAGATGCCGGTAGATCATGCAATGCCTAACAACACGGGCTAGGAACCTATCCAAAGCTTACCATCACTTCGATCGATCGGGGTGACCGATGGAACCGGAAATCATCGTTATAATCCAGCCCGTCCCTATCGTTTCCAAACGATTCGTCCAATCTAATCTTGCCGACCTTCACCGAGAGATTCCGTCGATGATTCGAAGTCGATCTTGTGACCTGCATCCAATCCTGCTCGTCGGACTGTTCGTATTGTATCTTTCCAAATGCGCGGCCCCGGCCGTCGGCGCAGACGAACCGACGGAAACTAAAACGGTTGATTTCGGCATCTATCAGGACTGTCCGATCTTGGTCAACGAAACGACGCGAGTGGTGTTTTGCCCCCAGGTCGGCGGGCGCATCCTGGAGTATTCTCTCAATGCCAAAAACGCATTGTTTGTCTCTGAGTATGAACTGACAGGCACCGAATCCGAGATTGGTGGAACGTCTCCTTCGGCCGGTCGATTTGATATCGGGCCAGAAAAAATTGTCGCGAAGCGAACGGAATCGTTTTTCGGGGCCTGGACGACAGAGTCAACCGGACCGAGGTCACTGCGGATGACCAGCCAGCCGGGATCGCTGACCGGAGTGAAGCTGGTGCGAGACTTTGAACTGGATGCAGAATCATCACGTTTGATTTGCACACAAACCATCATCAACGTCTCCGACAAGACGACTCAAAATTGTCATTGGAGTCGAACGTTTGGGAACAAGGCTGGAATCGTGTTGATACCGTTGGAAGGATTTCCGCGTTTTCCAAATCGCTATGTTCGTTATGACGGCGGCGGAATCCAGTTGGCGCCGAAAGATGATAACATCCAAATCCGTGACGGGTTTTTAGAAATCATCGGTCCTCCATCGTCACCCAAACTTGGCATGGACAGCTATGCCGGCTGGCTGGCCCACCAGCAACCCAGCGGACTGTTGTTCATCAAACAATTTCCGACGTATCCGAAACGCAATTATTGTGAACTGGCCGGGCTGACGATTTCGACGTGGGCGCCGGCGACGGGACACACGGTTGAACTTGAACCGATCGGGCCGACCGAAACGTTGGAACCGGGCCAATCCGCTTCGTTCACCGAGATTTGGTCGCTGCATCAAAACGCATTTCCGCAAAACGGCGAAACGTTTGACCTGGATCGTCTGCGAAAAATCCATGACTCACTCCCAAAAACGGAATTGGTAGGGCCTCAAATGTAAAGCTGGTCGTACGATGGATTCGCACCTGATAGGATGTAGACTGACCACATTCGGCGGTTTTTTCGCTATTCCTTTTTCTGCGACTCGCGCGACCAACAACGAACATTGAACGCCTCGCAAAGACTGTTCGACCGATTCGATAAAGCGGGGCCATCTTGGCTGCCGATTATCGTCCTTTCTCTTTTCGGATTATCGGCGACCATCGTCAGCGTGTACGCGATCTCGAAAACATCGTCGTCGGTACTCAAACAAGCGATCGAGTCGGGGTTCCAGTTGTCTCGGGACGTTGGGAAATCAAGCGTTTACCTGTTCGATTTTGTCGCCGTCGACAAAGACGCGTTGTCAGACATTGAATCGAAATTGGTCCGCATCACCAGTTCTCGCAATCCGGGCATGTCATTCTTGGGAGCGCTCGACGGCCGGCCCGCGTTTCCGCCTGTATCGAATGACGATTCTGGGCAAATGATGGAATTGTCGCCGCCCTTGAACCGACGCCACTATTGTTGGATCGATGATCTTCAGACAACGCTATTGATTTGCACGTTTGATTGGTTTGAAGTCGATGTTCGCGGGACAGAGCATGAATACCAGCCCGGTGAATCGCTGCCATTTTCAAAAGCATTGGCAATCAGCCGGGTCGGACCAACGGACAAGTCATTTCGATCGACTCACGCCTCGAGCAGCCTTCCGGATCTGGGTGACCACGAGAACGTATTGAAGCTGATTCTTCACGAGGCCGGCGTGATTTCTGAATTGATTGATTCCCATCGGGTTTTTGTCGAGCCGATGGATCTTGTGCGTTTCGAGCCGCAAGATTTCGATGTGA
>JAGQPO010000978.1 GCA_020426665.1 Planctomycetales bacterium | reverse complement strand
CGGACAGTCGCCCAAAAAGTATCGCCAATCGATTTCAACCCGTGACAGCGGTCCCATCGGTCGATAAACCGATTCCCATGCATCACGGTTTCTATTGAAAAATACCGCGTGATCCAGGAAGTCTAATTCGCCAGGTGGTACCATTTCAGCTATAAAGGAACCGATGCAAAATCCCTCCTTATGAGTATAACCAATGCCCGCCTTTGAAAGACGACTTTCGCGACGCCGAGTTTTTATTTGTCAGGGAATCATCACCGCATCCATGCTTATGGCATTCGGCCTGAATCCAGGATCGATCGCATACTGCGATGATCCCGTTTTCTCTGGCCCCCAGCCCGGTGAGAAGCTGACGGAATTGAAATTACAGGGCGTCTATGACGATCTAGCAGGCAAGGAATTTGATCCGATCGCCGATGCGAAAGGAAAGCCGACGCTGTTGGTCTTCGTACACAAGTTGACCCGCCCTGGACTCGGGCTTGCCCGTGGCGTGACCGACTATGCGAAGTCACTCGATGAACCACAATCGTTTGCCGCGGTCGCGTGGCTAGACGATGACAAAGCCAATGCCGAGCAATTTTTGACGCGCGTTCGCAAGTCGCTGAACCTGAAAGTTCCCGTCGGAATTTCAGTTGACGGTGGCGAAGGCCCTGGATCTTACGGCCTGAACCGCAACGTCGAACTAACGGTCTTGATCGCAAAGGACAACAAAGTGGTCGCCAATTTCGCGTTGATTCAACCGTCGATGTCTGACGGTGTGGCAATTGCCGGCGCGTTTGCCAAACTGCTTGATAAGCAGCCACCGACCATGGAAGAACTGCAAAAGATTGCTTACCCAGGACGTGCGATGGACATGCGCGGCCGGCCTGCACGTGGCCAGGCCCGCCCCGACGCCAATCCCGGTGAACGCGAAAAGCCGGCAGCAAAGGAAGACGCATCAGCCGATGCAGAATAACCCTGTTTCAGAGTTAATTATTGCGTTTGTCGTCGTTTCTGATGATGACGCTTTTGGGCCAGCAGCTGTCACATGATCGCCGATCGAATTTGTCACTGAGAAACGTAACGTGATGTTGCTTCCACGAAAGAGAATCGCATTTCCAAGAACGCTCGCGGTAGCGTGTGCGATCGCGATTGTCGGCCTTGGCAGCCACTCGCAAACGGTGTTAGGCGATGAAAATGGCACCGTTGTTGCGATTGATTTCGACACGCAAGTCATTCCGGTCCTGACACGGTTCGGTTGTAACTCAGGTGCCTGCCATGGCGCGGCGATCGGGCGCGGCGGGTTTAAACTTTCACTGTTCGGCTCGAAACCCGCCGACGACCACCGCGAAATGGTGCTCGCTCTGGAAGGTCGCCGAATCAACCGGCATCGCCCCGCCGAAAGTTTGCTACTGCGCAAAGCCACCGAAACGATGGAACACGGCGGCGGGGAACGATTCCCAGACGATTCCAACGCGTACTCCGTTATGAAACAATGGATTGTTTCCGGAGCCAACCGCATCCAAGGCCGCCAGTTGGTTCAACTAAATGTAACGCCGACAGAAATCCTGTTGGACGATGTTGACCGATTCGTTGCCGTCAGTGTCGTCGCAGAGTTTGACGACCAAACTGAAGTCGACGTCACCGATCTGACCGTTTTGACGTCGGACGACGAGGAATCGGTTTCGATTGATCGGAAACAAAATCGCCTTCAAGTTCACCGCCGTGGCGAACATTTGGTGCTCGCCCGCTATCTCAATCGCGTCCAACCGATCCGACTGGGGGTGCCGTTCGCAGACTCAAACGGTGATCAGCAAAATCTCAACCGACCGAATCATCAGGACGTCGGAACCGTTGATCGATTCGTCGACCAAAAACTAAGCCAATTACGAATACCTGCGTCGAATCCTTCTGATGATTACGAATTTGCCCGCCGGGTTTGGTTGGACCTGACGGGACGCTTGCCAGCGATTGACGAACTGAATCGATTTGCCCGCGACCGATCTGACGGAAAACGCGCCGGGCTAATTGATCGGTTACTCGTCACCGATGAATTCGCAAACTATTGGGCGTTGAAATGGGCCAACATCCTGGCGATCTACAGCAAACGATCACAACCAGAAGGGACAAAGGTTTATCACGAATGTCTGGTCCACCAAAGCCGACAACACAATACCTGGACACAACCGGC
>JAGQPO010000977.1 GCA_020426665.1 Planctomycetales bacterium | reverse complement strand
GTTAGCGGCCAACAATACAGCATCAACGCGCTGACCGATTCAAGTGGGACGATCAAGGAACACTACGCTTATGATGCGTACGGCGGGCTGTCGATCTTCGATGGCAGTGGGATCAGCCGCAGTGCAACGGCGGAAGGAAATCGATACACGTACACCGGTCGCGAGTGGGACGAGGAGCTAGGACTCTACCATTACCGCGCCCGCATGTACGATGCCATCTCAGGACGCTTCTGCTCCAGAGACCCGATTGGGTTTATCGATGGACATAATCTTTATCAATGTAACTTCGTTCTCAGTTCGGCAGATCCGTACGGTACAAAGACGACGGAGCTATTAGTTACTTCTAAGTGGCTCTCCAGAGAAGACTGTGATAATCCAAAAACGCATATTCTTTATACTTTTTCATTGAAGGCATGGCCATGTCGCTCAAAGCTCGGCTTTTTTATTCAAGAGGTTAATTTCAATTGTCGCGTCTCAAGCTGTGATGAGAAAAAGCCAGAGCGACCAGGAGAAAACCATCGATACTGGGAAGGTTGGCCCATTGTGAGAAACAGAGGGAAATTTCCTCCAGCACTCGACAATGGGCTTATCGGTCCACCTCCTAAAACACGCGGTAAAGTATCGGCCAATCGAATTGTCAAGTTCTTTTGTGTTTCACCAGACAACATTCGACAACCCGGAGAAATTCTCCAGTCGGAAATGCACCGGGAACTTCCTCAGCGGGCGGAAACACCCTGTGGCGTGACTTCTGGCTCCTTGCCAGCGACTAACGATGAACCTGCGTACTGGTCCCGTGAAGGTGCCGCAGGTCCTGCATTTACGTCTCTACGAAAAAGTTGGAATTGTTGCGATTGTATCAAACGGCAAAAGTTCGTTTCTCGCAGTATTCGGAGCAAGGCTCTATGATCCCATCTCGCCAAATTGTCTGTCTCGTATTGTCAGTAGCAGTACTCTCCCCGGGAGCAGGCGCTATTGGGCAAGACCGTACATTGACTCGAAAGCCAAGTGGACGCTTGCTAGATACTGATACAAAAGGATCTATTCGTATGCTAAGTGAGTCAATCTGTTCGCCGGATCTTATGGTCCCGCGTCGGTCGCGTTCTGCAAGATTGCTGTTCGCGGAGCTTACAGTGTCCGAATTGCGGGAATTCGTGCGTTCGCGTCGAGTGTTATCGCTCTTTGCGCGGTGGGAATTAAACAAAAGAGTTGTCGAGGCAAAAATGATTGAGACGGGGGGTGATTCCCTCAAGCTATCATCCGAATTCTGGGACGATTTCTTTGACGCGACGCAGAAGATGTATGAGAGTCGCACACCGGATCGATGGGAGCAATTGGCACGTTCAATGCATTACAAGTCAAATGGCACGCTTGACTTGACGCCAGGCTTCTTGGCAGACGTGACAAATCCGGAAGACGACGTCCGATGCGAATTAGATATTGACAAGAGTACTCTTGTCGTCACTTCAGGAGAGCGTCAAGTTAAGGTTCGAGGCACTAGCGATTTATGGTTAATTGATTGCGTTGCAGTAGCAGATCAATCGCAACATCTGATTGTTTTGATTCCTACGTTGCCGGATCTCGCAGTGCTCGTTGGTTCTGCTAGCCAAGGCGGTATCGTAGATGCGACCGAATTTTCTAAGATCGAAACCAACTGGGTGAGCCCTCGGGTTGGGCTGCTCGAGTGCTTTCCAATGCCAAGGGACGACGGAAAGTTGATTGTGTACTATGCCACCTACCAGCAAATTGGAATAGTCGAAATAGACTTGAACACGGGTAGATCCCACAATCATTTTTGCTCTTCGACTAGTCTTTTTCTTCTTCGGTAGACGCGTCCACTCCCTAATCAACAAACCGTCGGACAGCGTATGTAGACGTTGACTGACGGTTTTTCTTTGCGCCCGCTTCCAGCACGATCGTGCTGGTTCAGGAGGTTGCCAAGTCTGCCCAGTGTGACTTGGGTAACGATAGCGTTTTCACTCTCTTGATCAGTTCGATAGCAGATGAAGTGATCGCGTTTGACGAGGCGAAAGAGTCGCTCCGAGTCCGTGGAAAGTGCCGATTGATGC
>JAGQPO010000976.1 GCA_020426665.1 Planctomycetales bacterium | reverse complement strand
GGTCTCGTCGGTCAGCTCGCGACGCAGGGGCCGTTTTAACTTCTGGAATTCACCGACGGAACCGTTGTGCATGAAGGCATAGGGTCCGCAAGCAAAGGGATGGCAATTGGATTCCGTCACTCCAAATCCGGCGGTCGCGGCGCGCACATGGGCCATGATGACGCCGCTTCGACTGACCCTTGCCAAATGCAACAAGTTGACATTGTTCCAGGCGGGACGGACCGATCGGTATTGTGCAGGTTGCGTTGAAATATCCGGTACATACCAGGAAAGTCCGAAGCCATCACCGTTGAGTGGCTCTTCTCGCATGCGACTCTTGTGGCTTTGGTGAATGAGGGAATAATCAGGCCTTGTCGTCAACAAGTCCAACGTGATCGGTGGTCCCATGTAGATTGCAAATCGACACACTGTATTTACCTTTTAATAGAAGTTTAAAGCTTCGCATTGCGATTATTCGTTATTCGATGCAGCGGACGCAAACTGGCGGATGCGTTCAGCAATGCAGTCTGCGGCGCAAATCGCTTGCTCCCAGGACTCGCCAAGCACCAACACCTCGATGCCGCTTCGGGATTTCATTCGCCCTGGATCAATAAAAATCACGTTGCCAGTGCCAGTGTGTTGGTCGAAGACGTTCATGCCGAACCATTCCAACAAAGACGAAAATGTGAAGCGATTCAAATTGATGATGTCATGAGCGATACGTACCGCATAAGGCTGGCGAATCCAATCACGAAAGATTCGATTCATTAATGTCATTGGCAACGACGTGCCGCCCCAGCGTCCGTTGCATTCGATCATTTCGATACGGCAAGTGTGAAGATCACGGCCGACCAGAATCATGTCGAATGAACATCGCCCCACATAACCGAGGCGTTGAAATAACATCCCCAGCACCCAGCAACGATCGACGATCTCTTGGTTTAACGTTTCCGGCAAACGCGAAGGCTCACTGCCTGCAAAACTGTATTGAGAACCTTCGATCGCTTGGGTGAACACGCCCTCGACAACGGGCTCGCCATCGTTTATCGGTGGAATCCAAAGCTGAGCCGAGGGCGAGCTGACGACTTCCGTTTCCCAACGATCAATCAGTACCTCGGAGCCACTTTCCCAATACAATTCCTGCAATCGATTTTTCAACATTTCACGCAAGCGAGTTAGTGAACAGCCTCGCAATTGCTGGGCATTGATCACCAAGTTCCCCAGACCTCCCGCGGAGCTGGGAAGTTTCAGCCCAATCACTTCGGATTGCTGGGAAAGTTCGCTCACACGTTTGGCGATGTAGGCGAGATTGCATGCCGATTCGGTGCATGGAACCAACTCGGGGCCGAATAGCCGCTTGACCGTGGCAGCGAAAGATACCTTGTTATTGACCCACTGGCAGACTCCCGGAGGCGGCGCGATGACACCGATCGGACGTTCGCATTTGCTTCTCAGCAAAAAGGCTAATTCCCATACCGACATCGTCCCCATGTGGGGATGAATGTAGCGAAGTTCATCACCGCGCAGTCGTTCAATCAACCTGGTCCGCGTTTGATCGTGGTCCCAACACGCTTCGGCGACTCGTAAAGGTGTCCGGGGCGGTGGTGGTCGCAACCATTCCGGTGCCCCCAATCCTAGACAGTTACGAAAGTAATCCTCAAGACCTGGAACAAGATCGGAGCAACTGACGACGACATCGCCATCACCGGCGCGCAGACGAGCCCGGTCTTGATAGAAGCGGGCGTCCATTTTTCGGTCCAGTCCAGGGATCTCGCTCAAATCATCCAAGACCAACGTCGGCCCTTCGCCCAACTGCTCCAACCTAAGATCCGTGAACTGCAGCGGAAGCGCAAGTTCGGGACGTTCTCTTAGAAAAGCATCCGCCGCCGCTGGAATTGCTCTAATCCACTCCCCAGGAGGATCGGGCCGGCAGTGGGGAACGATTGGAATCGATTTCATTGAATGGACCAGCGAACCTCCCTTGAAATTTTGGCTGTGTTGCCGTCAACCACGAACGCATTTACCGCGGGTTGTTGGCGAAGTTGGTTTGAATCTCGCATCATCCGGTCGACAGCGTCTACAACGTGCACAATTCAACGTTGTCAAAGTTGCGACCATAAAACTGCATGTAGCTGACCTTCCGCTCGATCGCAGAAATGACGTAGTTGCAGAAGTTAATTTTGGTAAATCTTTGAGCATTTCCTAAACCGCCCGGACTGAAGACATTGATTTCCATTAATTTGTTTCCCACGATGTCCAGTCCCACCAGGAACATGCCGTCCTGGACAAGTTTCGGTCGAACGATCTCAGCGATTCGCAAAGCATCTTGGTCAATTTCTGCCGCCGCGAGTCGGCCACCGGCATGAATGTTGCTCCTCAAATCGCCGCCCGAGCGGACCCGTCGAAATGCGGCATACTTTCCTTTCACTTGAAGCGGCCGTCCGTTCATCACAAACAGTCGAGTATCACCCAGTGCTGCCTGAGGAAGGTATTGCTGTGCGATCACAAAGCCGTCACGGCTGACCGCATCAATCATCTGATTCAAATTGGGTAAGTGAGTTTGGGAAACAAGGAAAACGTTTGCTCCTCCGGAGCCTTGCAGCGGCTTGAGTACACACCGGCCTTCATCCTTCAAGAACGCTCGAATGTCACTTCGATCTCGAGTGATCAATGTTCGCGGCCGCACCTCCTCTGGAAACAGCTGAAAGTACATCTTACTTGATGCTTTTGCCAATCCGTTGGGATCATTCAGAACGATCACACCGTGACGCATGGCAACACGTGCAAACTCACACGCGGCGGATGCTGCCCAAGGCCTTGTTAGATAATCGTCCGAAGGAACATTCCGCAGCATCAACGCGTCCAATTGGTCCAGCGTTACTCGATGCGAAATCGCTTTTGAACCTTGCAGGTCCTGCAGAAAGACTTTGTGGG
>JAGQPO010000975.1 GCA_020426665.1 Planctomycetales bacterium | reverse complement strand
ATTAACATGGAAGAGTCGTGGCGAGGTGCTTAGATGGTAGGTGGCACCGTTCGAGTTCGCCCCTATCACAAATGGTTGTGGGTGGCACGTATCACAGTGCCTATCTCAGGTGGCACCTATCACACTTCGCGTCCACTGGGTGCTGGGGGCCCGGCTCGACTATAAATCTGACTCTGGCGCCTCAGCGGTTCCAAGCAAAGATAGCGAGAATTTCTTATCTATCGTTTCGATTTCTTTCTGCAACACCCTCGAAGGATCAAAAGTAAAATTCAGGAATACGACCGGAAAATTGCCACCAGTGTGCTCCAGCAATTCTTCTTCTGAAACTCCTTCTTCTTCACATTCACCAACCGACGAAAGCACCCTAGCCCAAAACGTGCCACGAAAATCCCCACTATCTGATCCAAACGTCGTTCGTATTGTCGCAGAAATCTCATCAAGCACCTTCTTGCACCCGACGTGATCGCCAATCGCCAATTTACATAAGTACTCACGTGCTGAAATTGCCATGATGACAGGGGTTCTTTCTATTGTTTTCGGTTAATTAGCCGTAAGTATTCATTTAGGCTCGAAGATTCGCTTGTTGGACGAACGATCTGCGACTCACCGCTTTCGCTAATAATTGGATTCGGTCGCCTTGCTGGGGATTCGGGGCAAGAAAAAGGGTCAGGAGCCTATTTGGGGGTTTGGGAGATCTTGCGCGGCCGACCGCGTTTCCGCAGTGTCGACTCCAGATTGTACTTTCGCGCGGTCGTCTCCACCCATCCCGCGTTACCGAACGGTTGGCTCTGAGCAATCGCCTTTTGAAGTTGCTTTTGCTCTTTCTCGCTGAGGGGCTCGTTCACTCGTTCAATCCAGTTGGCGCGGCGAGCGAGTGGCCAGCGCGACAACTTCACGCCACATTGCCGCCGTTCCAATTGTAACGGCTTCCGAAACGCCAGTCTTACGCAGCCGAAACCAATCCCGCCGCTAGTGCATTGCGTTCGACATAGCGACAGACGACGAAAAAGTGGTCATCGCTTTGAATTGGAAAACTTTTGAATCGGCCTTGGTAGAGGTGACCGTATCCAACGGTCTTATAATGGGCATGGTGCCGGGCGGTGTGCGTCATCGTCACCCAGTACAGGAACCACCCCATCGCGCCGTCTTCCCGTGGCGAAAGGACCATGTGCCAATGATTCGGCATCCATTGATAGGAGAAGAGATCGACCGGGTATTCGGAAAGCCCCTCGTCGAGCACACGTTCAAAGGCTTCACAGTCGGCGTCTATCGAGGAAGAGTGGCTGCCGCGCGTTGCCACGATTGAGTGCATGGTAGATTTCACCGGCCACATCCGAGCGTGGTGGTCTTGGCATCTAAGTTTCCCCCTCCAGCAATCAAGAGTTCCCCAAAGCCTACCCACGAAAAACTACCCGGTCAACCAAAAAGGCTCCTGACCCTTTTCTCTTCCAAATCCGAAGCAAAAACAAGAATTGCGTTCACTCCGCAAAGAAACCTTGCGTCGAGCGGTCTGTGGTTCTGCGCCGACTCAAACTAACTCGCAAATCGGCTGAATCTCCCCGATGATTTTGGCTCAATCCAAACCGTCGGTCACATACCGAGGCGAATCGGTGGCCCGTCAACAACTCAACCGCACATTTGCTGCAATGTGATGTGTCGCAGATGAATCGATACTGGGAGTGGTATCGCGAAGTTTTCCGCAAAACGTTTGCATCAAGGCAAGCAAGTCCCTCCGAACGATTGACCGGGACTGAATGGTGATGTAATTTTGACCGATGGCCCACCAACCTTTCAATTCGGATTCCCGAACGCTTAAATCCGTGCGAATCACGGAGGAATTCAAATCCATAGGAGCGTCTATGAGATTCGGGCTTTTGGCGGATATTCATGGTGATATCGAGAAACTCTCACAAGCCATTGAACAACTAAGACATCAGAGTGTCCAACAATATGTTGTTCTCGGCGATGTCATTTATGACACGTGTTGTGCCGATGAAACCGTGGCTCTTCTGCAATCGTGTGCTGCTATCGGAGTTTGGGGCAACCATGAACTGGGACTTTGTGTTGACCCCGAAGATGACGTTCGCGCGATGTACTCCGATACGGTGATGGAATACTTTTGCACCCTTCAACCGAGACTCCTGTGCGGAGACGTACTTGTGTCACATACATTTCCCACGCAAGATGCTCGTGAGGTTCTGTCGTACTACTTTGGCCAACCGGAAGACGCGGCGATCGTTGCAGATTGTTTTAAGAGATTCCTCAACCGAATCATGATCGTTGGTCATTTTCACCGCTGGCTGGCGGCGACCCCGTCAGGGCGACTGGACTGGAACGGTGAATGCACACTCCGGCTCGAACCCAACGAAAGATATTTCATTGTGATCGACGCCGTGATAGACGGCTTTGCCGCAGTTTTGGACGATGTCCAAAACGTGTTAATCCCAATCAATCTGTTGTCGTGAACCGGCGTTGTCACCAACGTCGATGCGGGAGAGTATGGTCGTGATGTCAGTCATGCTCTGGCCAGACCCAGTCGAGCAGTGGATGATTTGTCCGCAGCAGGTAGTCACTGGAGTCCAAGATTCAAGTGATGTGAGAGCACGTCGGCCAGGTTTGGAAACGGCCAGTAGATCCATTCCCCTCAATCCGCCAATTCCCCATACAGAAACGCCCTGGCAAAGGCCCAGCGACGTTTTGCGGTGGCGGGTGAGATTCCCAACAGTTCAGCGGCATCTTTGAGTGGGACGCCGGCGAAGTAGCGCAGCTTGAGCAGTTCGGCCACATGCGGATGTTCGTCTTGAAGTTTTTCAAGAGCCTCGTTGATCGCGAGCAGGCGGTCGGGCGATTCGTTACCAGCAGGGCAATGGATTTCGAGTTCCATCCGCTGTCGATCACCACCATGCTTGGGCCGGTTTTTGGCCCGCGCCCGATCGATCAAAATTCGCCGCATCGCTTCGGCAGCCGCGGCAAAGAAGTGTCCTCGTGAATCCCATTGATTCCCATTCTCACCATCGATCAGCCGGACATAGGCCTCGTGCACAAGTGCGGTTGCCTGCAAGGTTTGTCCGGGATTTTCGCGAGCCATCCGCGCGGCGGCAAGTCTACGGAGTTCGTCATACACCAGCGGAAGCAACCGCTCCGAAGCAGCCGGGTCGCCTTGGTCGATTTTCGAAAGGATGGTTGTAATGTCGGTCATGATCAGAGGTGCATAGCGATACTTCGCGTTATCGAGCAACTATAGATGTCCGTGATCGTTAGCAGGAAACCAGTCCGGCCAGCCTTCGTCGCTCTTCATTCGCTCCAAGTAAACGTCCGAAACTTGGTGGTATCGCCACCACACGACCCGCGTTCCAATCGCTTGTTCAAAGTAACGAATCGCGTCCGCTCGTCGGCCTTCGCACATAAGCCTCGCGCCGATCAACGAGAACGCATCGCATTGCTTGACAGGAGAGTTCCCGGCGATTTCTAGGAGAACATCTGCGTCGCCGGATGCATAGTACTGAAGTTTGGATCTTTCCCACCGAGACCAAAGCGTCGTTGGTTCAATGTCTCGGCTAAGTAACTCTTTCGCCATCGAAGTCGACGTTTTTAAATCACCGGTGAACAAGAGCAGTCGCAGATTAAGCTCATCGAAAGTTTGTTTTTCCTTTTGCGTATGAAATGCTTTCTTCGCGCGGACCGTCGCACCGGCTCTGCCTGATTCGGTATCGAAAAACAAGGCCCTGATTACATCGCCTGAATTCAGACTCAACGTGTCAAGCGAATTTCCAACCTCCTGAACGCGCCCAATTCGGTACTTGCGGAATGCCTCATCCACAGACCAACCGCTCATGCCGGAAATCGTTGTCGCTGCAGACCACTCTTCCAAACTCGCCTCTGTTTCACCGATGATGTCCAAGAATACCGCCCGACGATATCTTGCTGGGCCAAACCTCGGATACTTTTCAACGAGCAAGTCCGCTACTTCTCTCGCCTCCGCCGTGTACCTGGCACGATCGATTTCGCTGGCAAAAATAACCAGGGCAGTCTTGACGAACAGTTGGGTTTCAAGAAAGTACGGGCTCATCGGATACACATCTTGGAGCTGGTGAAGTGCTTCAAGGTGCTTGTCCACGATCATAAGTTCTTGAGAATCTCCCGTCATCAGATAAAGCCAGACGATCACTTTTGCTCGCACCGCGATCGCAAACGTCGACGGTCGGCTTTTGACCGCTATGTCAGCAAGTTTCTTGGCTTCAGTCGGTGAATCGGAGATCATTTTCGAGGAGGCAAGGAACAGGTAATCCTCTGGGTTGGTTGGAACGGCCCTTTGAAGCAACTCCAAGGTGCTTTGATCGAAATAGTCTTCGTATCTCCCTGTTTGCAGCGCCAATAAACGTCCTGCTGACATGACGGAAGCGTTCTTAGGATTGACTTTCATCGCAGTGACGTAGTGAGCTTGAGCCTGAACCAAATCGCCAAGCATTTGCCGATTGAATCCTAAGATGAATTCGATCCGGTCTTCGTCAATTCCTAACTGGACACCTTCGTAACGCCAAGATTCTGGCTTCAATTTCCCGCTTGCCGCGAGATTCAGGTTGTGAACGTAGACTTCATTCGCGGCACGTCGCCGACTACGTTCAGCTTCACGTGACGATCCAATTACGGCCAGCGAAGTCGCAAACATTATCAACACTACGAAACCCGTCACATTCACCAATGCTTTGTTCCGCCGATAGAAACGGCTCAGCTGATAGGCCGTCGAGGGCGGCCGCGCATCGATGGGCACGTCATTTAAATGTCGCTGGATGTCCTCGGCGAGTGCATCGGAGGTCTTGTAACGACGGCCTCTTTCTTTCGCTAGCGCTTTCATGACGATCCAATCCAGATCGCCTTTCACCGTTCGTCCGAGCTGATCCGGTTGGCTGCGCCGGCACTGGGAGACCGTGATTGCCGTCGGGCCCAGAGTGCTGATGCGATTGCTGGGCCGGGGCGGTTCCGATTCGCGGATGGAGCGAAAGATCTCTTCCTGTGCCGCTTGCTTGAGATCTTCGTTGGTCAGTGGAGTGGTTCCCGTCAGCAATTCGTAAAGCAGCACGCCTCGCAAGTACTGGAGCTTCATCAGCGGCCAGATCGTCAGCATCGATATCAGCAACGGAATGACAACGCGCAAGAACCGATTCTTTGCAAAGCTAAGAAGCCCACGCTTTCTAATGAGCAGGCAAGCGAAGAAGCCTGCGATCAAGAAAAAGACTTGCATCCGGAATTGATGAACCCAAGTAAAGAAGTACTGGAATCCAATACTTCCCTGGGAATCTGACAGGGTGTTCCAGAAATAGATTGGTTGAAAGAACCATGCGACATGGAAAACCAATCCCAACAGCATCATCGCTGCGCGAAGGCTGTCCATGTCGTGAAAACGAATTCCGGATTCCGGCGATTGCGCCATCGCCTGGGCTTGATCGAGTGCTGCTTCCTTGTCACACGAACCAGTCCTCGACCGTACGGAGTCCCGATTTGGCGGATCGTGGTCTTGTTGTTCTGTCGCCAACTCGTTTGCCATTGCCCAATCCAGTCATTTTGGTGGTGGGGAAGATCGTCTTATCAATCAGTGCGTAGGTTGCCGCTCATTTACATCATGAGTTTGGAAAATTCTTTTTTGCAGCCATAAGATAACGCAGAATTGCCCGATTGCGGCGTTTGATGTTTTTTGTCCTGTTGTCGCAGGGATGAGCGTTTGCAAAAGACTCGTCGTCTGTCGCCGAACTCTCCGAGGCTGTG
>JAGQPO010000974.1 GCA_020426665.1 Planctomycetales bacterium | reverse complement strand
GCGAAAAGCATGTCGGCCTATGACATGAAAGTCAGCGACGCCATCTATGGGCGGGCGTCACGCTATGTCTGTCGTGAACGGTTGGAGGCGATGCTCGATTATGAACACAGGTTGAATCTGGACCGTCTGAAAGATGTGCGTGGCGACACGACGACGTTCTTTACGTTTGCCGACACCGTTTCCGCTCGCAACTACCAGGGCACCAACGCCTGTCACGGTTGGATGGGGATTAAATTCCAAGCACATCCCCAGGACGAAGACAGCCAAATCATTATCCATGTCAAGATGCTGGACGACGAAGCCGCACTGCAACAGGAAGCATTGGGCATCGTCGGCGTGAATTTGGTCCATGGGGCGTTCGCGTTGCACCACGAACCTGATTTGTTGGTCGCTTCGTTGCTGGATGGATTGTCCACGTCACGCATCGAAATCGACATGATCGAGTTTTCTGGGATCGAATTCCGGCACGTCGACAATCGATTGATGAGTTTGAAGTTGGTCGAACTTGGTTTGAGCGGCGCGGCCATGTTTGCCGCCAATGGTGAAGTCCTGCAGCCGTCGGAGTTCTTTTATCGCAAGGCGATTCTCGTGGAACGCGGAAGTTTTCGGCCCGTCTGTAACGTCAATCTGGACATGCTGGAAGCAGCCAACCAACAGTTTTCGAAACTTCCCAGCGTCGTTGGCAAAGAAGTGGCCCAGGTCATGGAGTTGACGATGAACAATCTGAAGGTCGAAGGGGAAATCGACCTGACGGACTTCCTGGCACGTGCCGACGTGATGGCGGCATGTGGGATGCCTGTCTTGATTTCTGACTACTTCCAATACTTTCGACTTGCCGCCTACCTGTCACAATACACCAAGGAAAGCATCGCGATCACGATGGGTGCGGGCAGTCTGGTCGAACTGTTTGACGAAAAGTACTACACCGGACTGGCGGGTGGAATCTTGGAATCCTTCGGGCGAATGTTCAAGAACGATTTGCGAGTCTACTGTTATCCGATGGTGGATTTTGAAACCGGCGAGTTGACAACCTGTGACAATCTGCAAATCGACCCGCAGCTTCAACAATTGTTCGGCTATTTGCGCCAACGCGGCGTCATCACCGATGTCGAAACCTATGACATGGATTGTTTGAAAGTTCGGTCGCGAGACGTGTTAAAGAAAATCAAGTCGGGTGATTCAAGTTGGGAAACGATGGTGCCGGATCCCGTTGCGGAAGTCATCAAACGGAAGGGCTATTTCGATTACCATCCGGCCGAATCTCGCGAAGGTGCGCTGCGCTAAAGGCACTGTCCCCGGGAACAACCGTTTTCCGGGCGGGCACTCGTTTGTTTTGAAGTTTCGCTTTTGTGACAAGCCGCTGCTAAAGACGCCGAAAGTCGGTGGCGACTGGTCCACCGCGCACGCGTTTTCACGTTGCGTTTTTGGTAGCCCGAAGGGTGACACAGCGCTGCCCGGATCACTTCCGCCACCAAGTTCGCTTGGTCGGCGGCTGGTCCAATAGCGTCTGCAAGTTTTCGCCGATCTTTGCGCAGGCGTCTCGCTCCTGGAAATCAACCGAGTCGGTGACGCGCAGCGTCCAATCCAATTTGGATCGATCAAAGGATGCAAGACAGACCGCGGCAATCAGCGCGGCTAACTCTTGCACGTCCTGCCGAATTCGATTGCCCAACGTCTGCGACAAGTCGTTGTCCCATGACGATAGGTAGTTTTCCCAAGCCATGGCACTTGACACCGCGTCAATCAAATTGATGTTTGATTGGTGATCAATGATGATGTTTTCCGCTTTCACGCTTCCATGTGTGGCACCGATTCGATGTGCCGCGGCGAGCGCGAACGCGATTCGGGCCAGCGACATGAGATGTTGCGTCGAATCGGTGCACCGCTGATTTGCGGCAAACGATCTGCCGAAAATCCACGGCCGAACGACCGCCAGGTGGCCGTTGTTGATCGCTGCGATCCGTGGGGCGACCCAGGCAGGGTGCGCGACACTGCTGGTGGTTTCGCATAGATCAAGAATCCTGGTTCGTTCTGTTCGAGTCAATGTCGCCGGCAGAGGTAGGATCTTCATCGCCACGGTGTCATTGCGTTGCGTATCACGGCCTTTGATCAACCAACTTCGTCCCGTTTCACGTTGTGATGTCGCGATGCATCTGGCGCCCACCATCCACGCGGGAGGTTTGATGGGAATCGGGGTGTCGATGGAATCGTCGTCACGGTGGTCTTCTTGCGGCCCCAGACGTGGATGACGCACAGCATCTACGGTTAAGTTGCGTTGGATCAAAAACGGATCGGAATCATCCGAAAGGTCACTTTGCAAATCCACCGTCATCTGGCCACTTGGCGGCGTGGATCGAACGGATGGAATGGAGTGCGTCGGCCTTTGAGGTGGCGTTTCCCGGCCGGCACCTAGATGGACAAGTTGGCGAATTGAATCGGCGAGTGTCGGAAAGCGGCGGATCAAAAATTCGGCATCGCAATCCTGGTTCATTTCGCGGCGGACACAAAGTTCTGCGTCGATGAGATCGAGAACCAGCGAATCCTGATTACCAAGCCTTTCGAATTGGTCAACGTAGTGTTCCACCAGGGCGTCATGTCCCCGACGCCGTTGACCGATCAAGTCAACGGCGGCCAGTTCGACCAACAGTTCGGCCGATAGTGTTTGATGGGCAATCAATTCGGCCAGCGGTCGCATCGGATGTTGATCGCGTTGACGGGCCAACCACGCAATCAATTGGTCGACCGATGCATGATGTGGGGGGGCATCGGCGAGGGGAACATTCGGCGCCTTGTGACTTTGCGACGACGAGTCCCCGTTCATTCATGCGACTCCTTGATTCCGATTTCTTCTCGCGCACGATCCAGTGCTCGTCTGACCCGCATTCGCGCGGTGTCGGGTTTGACGCCCAGTCGCTGGCCGATCTCGTTCCAATCGTAGTTGCCCAGCATCATGTCGATTGCGATGGCGTCGGATTCGCCTAAAATCGCGCGGACGCGGTCGGCGACTTCCTTGCGAAGTGCGACCTGGCTTGGCGATGTTTGTTCGCCGTGCAAACGGATGTCATCGACGGGAGTGGTTTCGTTACGACGAAAATCACGGCAATGCCTGGCTAACGTGCGAAACGTGTCGACGACCTCGTTATCGATGGCCCGTAAAATGTACGAAAGGATGTCGTCGGCGGTCAACGAATCGGCATCGGTCCGTTTCGCCAAATCAACCATCACTTCGTTACAGATGTCCATCGATTCGGTCTGGCCGGTCAATCCATATTGGCGCAACCGGGTACGGGCGCGACGCCGAAGTTGGTTTCCAAAGTTGTTCCAGACCTCATCTAACGATGCCGGGATCGAGGGAGCACCCGCTACGTCTGGATCGGGTACGTCAGAGTTTGATCCATCGGAATCGGTTGGATTGTCATTTGGCATTGGTCCATCAATCCCGGCTTTGCTGATCGATCGGAGTCAGATCCAGAGGCGGCTTTGGATTGCCCTCCATTTGTCTGGCTGCGACGATCGTCAGGACTCCCAGGACCAACAGCAGTGTTCCGATCAGGCGAAGCACGGAAACCGGGGTTTTGGGATTACCCAATAATCCATAGTGATCCAAGAACAGCGCGGCGATCGTTTGCCCGGTCATCACTGCAGCGAACCACGGCAGTGAGCCGATTCGCGGGACGATAAACAGGGACGTTGACACCATGACAACGCCGATCGCACCGCCGAACCAAATCCACCACGGCAATACACTTGGCGAGACAACAAACTTCGGTGGGAAGCCGCCAATCGCGACTGTCACCGCCAACAAGATTGCCGTTCCGCTGCCGAAAGAGATGAGAGATGCTTGAAGCGGGTGCGCGACACTTTTGCCAAGGGATCCGTTGACACTTGGTTGGGCGCCCAGCAAGCCTCCCGCGAACAAGCCGACGCAGATGGCAATCAGAAAGAACGTGGTAGGATGATTCAAATCGACCCAAGGTAGGGTTGGAGCAATTCAACGGTGCTCGGATCGCGCAAGGCAAGTTTACCGAAACCGCGAACGCAGCCGGCCTCCATTGCCGTCTGCTGATGTTCTTCGTAATTCGTCACCAACATCACGGGAGTCTGGCCGAATTTTTCGTCGGCCTTGATCTTCCGGACGACTTCCATCCCATCGGAATAATCTCGATCCAGTTTTCGATTAACGGTCACCAGCGCGACATCGCGCCCGTGAAGCAATTTAATCGTCTCGTCGGCGTCGTGAGCTTGGATCACGATCGCATCAAAGTTGGACGTCACCAATTGACGAAGGGAGTGGAAATCGGGTCCGCAATTCCCGCAGTCGACAACAGTCTTTGTCATTTCTCTTGCTTCTCGATCGCAAACAATTTGTCTTTGGTGCTGACGTAGATCCGTCCGTTGGCAGCGATCGGAGTGCTGTAAACGCTGCTGCCCATGTTGATTTCCTTGACGGGCTCGTTGTACTGGGAGCCGAATTCGAAGATCGCGACATCTCCGTCTTCGTCACCGACATAAACGTGTCCGTCACTGATCAATGGGCTGCCCCAGCTTTGGGCAAACATGTCGTAGGTAAAGTGAACCTTTGCCTGACCATTTTCACCGCGAGCATCCAGGCAGTGCAACAGTCCCGAGAAATCGGCGACGTAGATCACGTCGTCTTTGATGGCGCAGGTGCCGATCGTACGGTGCATTTCTTCTTCAAAGTCGATCTCGCCGTCCTCGTTGTTGTCCGAGAGCGAGTAATGCCAGACGACCGCGGAGTTGGGGTTGTCGACGGCAATTTCACCTTTCTCCGGTTCAACCGCTTGGATTCGTTTGTGGGGGATTTCGCTGCGGCTGTCGCCATCGACCTTCATCGCCAATTGAGGCGAAACGTTTCCGCGTTTGGTGGGGTCGATGCACCAGAAGTGACCTTCTCCCTCGCCGTGCTCGGGGTCTTGGCCGACCGCGATGTAAACCAAGTCGTTATAGATCACCGGCGTTGCGATCAGGTTGTTTCGAGTTCCTTCGCCGCCGATGACCCACTTGGATTCTTTGGGGTTGCAGTCGAATTTCCAAAGCATCTCGCCTTTTCCATCAACACCGCCGTTGGCTTTGAAGCTGTACAACCATCCGTCGCCTCCACAGAACAGAACTTGTGCAACGCCGCCGAGTTCAGCGACAGCCGGGCTGGACCACTGTCCGTGCAAGATGTTTGAACCCGGCGACGAGTCCTTCCAAAGAACTTCGCCGGTATTCTTGTTCATGCACAGAAACGTTGGTGCGTCGGGGGCCGGAAGGTTCAGGTGTGATTCATCAAGCCCGTTGCTGGTATTGACGAACAGGAAATCGCCATAGGTCGTCACGCTGCAGGAGCACATGTTGTGTTGGCTGGTTCCCAGTTCTTCCATCATGTTGAAAACCCAAACCACGTCGGCGTCGCGTTTGTCGCTGACACCCAATGCTTTGAATATGCTCAACTTGGGTCCAATCTTTTTGATCGAAAGGGTCCGATCGACTCCGCCGAAGTTTCCGATCGCGGACCAGACGGTGCCTTCTTTGGCGACTTCGATTTTGACATCGCCGGCGGCTTCTTCGCCGGCGGCCTGAAGTGCTTCCAGGACGCTGTCGGACAACTTGCCATCGGCCAGAGCGACCAGGGCGGCTTTTCCACCTTCGGTGGCGAGTACCAGATCGGCAACGCGGGCCGATTCGCCTTTCACGGGGCCGTCGTCTTCACCGTCATGGAACCCTTCCACGTCCAGACATCGGACCTCGCCGCGGCTGGTGACGAACCACAATCGGTCACCTTCGACCAACGGGGCACAACAGATGCCTTGCAGTGGCCAGTCGTGAACTCGTCCCGTGATCAGTTTTTCACTGCTGTGTTGCCAGAGGAATTTTCCATCCTGTTCACTGAACGCAAGCAAGCATCCCAGGTCGACTTCTGCCGGATATCGTTTCAGGTGGCCGGCACCGTTGTTGGTTCCGACAAACACTCGCCCACCGGCGACGACCGGGTTGCCATAGGTTTGGCTGCCGAGATCCGCGTACCAGGCAATGTTCAATGCGTTGGTTTTGTCCCACTCGCCGGTGCGTCGGTCAAACTTTCCAATGTTCCAGTCGCGGGGCAATCCTGTCACGCCCGAAACATTATTCTTCAACCGGGTGCCGCCCCATTGTGGCCAATCTTTACCGCTGGCCAAAACGTCGGCAGGGTTGCTGACTTCGGTGACGACCAGGGTCGATGTGTTTGATTTCGAGGCGTCGGCGGCGGGCTTGGCAGCAACCTTCGCTTCCGGTTCGTCAGCGGCTTTGACCGTGGCTTTGACTTCCGAGGTGCCCTCTGCGACTTCCGGTTTCGTTTCCGGTTTTACTTCCGGCTCGGCTTCCGGTTTCACTTCCGGCGTTGCAGCGACGGCGGGTTGGATCGGCATTGGAACTTCGGCGACCGGCGTTTCGGAGGCGAGCGTTGTGTTGCCTGTCAGCGTGGTGTTGCTCGATCCGGTCGTTGTGTTGGATGACCATTCGACCAGCCCAGACACCGTGGTGTTGCTTCCGGTGGCGTTGCTGCCGGACGTGTTGGTTGCAGCCGCACGGGGGACCGCGGTCGGCGGCTTGCAGCCACTAAGCCCGATGGTTGCCAGGGTTCCAAGGGAAAAGGCTGCCACGATCATCGAGAACGCAGAGAGTTCTTGTTTTCGCATTGCGATGGGGGTCAATCGACCTGGTGTGTGGGGAGTTAAACGCGTGTTGGTGGGAATACAATTCTAGGCGACCGGACCGTTGAATCAAATCCGAACGGTCGTTCCTGCCCAGCATTGGCGTGTGTTATTCGTCGTCGCTGTTGGCGACGACTTCGATGTTGTCCAGATAAAGTTCCGAAACGCGGGCGTTACCGTACAGTCCGGGGCTGCCGCTTAAGTTGGGTGACTCGTCGCGGACCGTCACCGTCCATTCTTTGGGTTCTTCCTGATCGCGTGGCCATACTTTGCCACGCAGTAGGGCGACTCTTGCCGGACCTTCGCTGTCCAAGTCGACTCGAAACTTCATCCGATACCATTGGTCCTCCTTCCATGGGAAGTCAACGGTTTCCGAAGTCCGCTCTTCCGAGGAAGCCCAGGTTCGGATTTGTAGTTTTTGTGTTTCCCCCATCAAGTCCAACACATAACCTTGGGCAGTCAATCCGATGTCGGGGAGGCGTTCAAGTGTTTTGGCACCACGAACGTCTGCGGAGATGGTGTACTCGGACAATTCACTGGGTCCCATCCAGGCGCGACTTCTGGCGCCCAGCGGAATGGTGGTGATCTTCGTCAGGGCGGGTGAGCCATCAACTTCGCGGATGATGTGACGATATCGGGCACCGACCCAAGACAATGGCGGATCGGAAAGGCCGTCGAATGTGAATTTCCAGGGCAACGGCGGGACGATGCGTACTCGTGCTGAACCACTCGCACCGGCGACTTCGGCAATCACTTCCACGCCGGTGTGTGTGGCATCGGCGGAGGCTGTCAACTTGTTACCGCTGACCGAGGCTCCGGTCCCGACGACACGAAACGAGACGTTATCGGGCGTTTCAAGTTTTTGCCCGATGGCATTGAACACGTTGACTTTGTACTGGATCGATTCACCCGGTCCGACCAGGGCTTCGGCGGGAATGATCTGTACCTGGGCGATCTTGGTGTCGTTGGCCAGTGGGGTCTCTTTGCCATATTGGTCGGCCATGTTCAGCGAAGTTTGCTTCGCCGATTCATTGCTGACACAGTAAAGCGTGTTGGTGCTTTGGAAATAAAGGCGGCCGTCAGAAACAATCGGCGACGCGATGAATGTCGTGTTTCGCATGCGACCATCGTTCAGAACTTCGTAACCTTCTTTGGTCGGTTTCAGGATTGCCCATCTTCCGTTTTCGGTCGTCACATAGATCTTGCCGTCGGCGTACAGCAGGGCTGACTTTTGGCGGCTGTCGGCGAACTTTTCCTGCTCAACGATCGCATCCCCGGTTTCGGCGTCAAAGACCCACATCTTGCAGCGGTCATCGACCAAGTACAGTCTGCCGTCGATCAATACCGGTTCGCTGAAGCCACATACGACTTCCAATCGTTTCCAAAGTTCAACGGCTTTGGTCTGGTCGCCCGTTCCAGATACCTTCAATGCGGCGACCGCGCCCATCGTATTTGCCGCGTCGCCGACGTTCTCTTCATTGTGGCTGCAGAACACTCTGTCGCCGACGACCAGAGGTGCGGCAAACAATCCGCGTCGCGAAAGTGCATAGTGCCAAAGTTGTTTTCCGGTTCGTGGTTGGATTCCCCAAACCTGCCCGTCACCGGTGCCCAGGATCAATTGACGTTGGCCATCGATCGTGACCAGGCTGGGGGCGGAGTAGGTCGTGTCATAAGGAAGGTCCTTGGTACCGCTAAACCAGACGAATTCGCCGGTCAGTTTGTCCATTGCCAAAAGGCGGTGGTTCGGTTTGGCGTACTCCCCCCAGTTGACGATGATCCCGGAGATGATCACCAGGTCTTCGTGAACGATGGGGAAATTGGTTCGGCCGCCGTAGGTGCTGATCATCCCGAACTGTTCGTGCAATGGCACCTGCCAAACCGTCTCGCCGGTCGTACCGTTGATGCACAGGAACAGGTCACAGGCACCGAGCACATAAACGTTTCCGGATTCCTGGTCGCAAACCACACTGGTCCAACCGACTCGTTCGCCCGGAACATCCGACAACCAAACGTTGTAGCTGTTTTCCCAAATCGTCTCTCCCGTCACGGCATCCAAGCAAACCACTTTCTCACCTTCACGCTCCGTATCCGGCAGATTCCGCTGGATGGTGTAAAGGCGGCCGTTCATGGTGACGGGGGTACAGAAACTGCCGATATCATCCCGTTTCCAAAGCAGATTGCTGCCATCGCCCCCGTTGGGATTCCAGTCATCAGGTAACCCCGTGACTGCCGTGGTTCCGTCCATGTTTGGGCCGCGCCAGTACGGCCAGTCGGCGGCGTGGACGTCAACGCTGGTTGTCAGGGTCGGCAACAGCATCATCCAGGCGATCGTCGCAATCATTCGTCGACGAAAGTTCGAAGTTGGAAGCGTCATGGTGGGGGTTTTCAAGGGGAAGTCGTCAAAGGGACGTGTAAGCACCGGAGGATTGGGGAGCTACATGATATCTTAGCTGGAGCTCCGGTGGACGATGAGAGGTCAGTCAAAGTGTTCGTCGGCACCGTCAAATTTAGGGAGACAAACGATCAGCACCTGCATTTGGCCGACCGCACGATGTCGAGTTCCCGGCGGGATCAAGACGGATGTCTTGGGGCGAACCGGATGCAAGTTGCCATTGAGCTCAATGGCCGCGTCTTCATCACACTCAAGAACCACGTAAACCTCGGTGTGTTCCGTGTGGTAGTGGGTTTCGGCGAATCGGTCGATTTGCGTCAGGTGAACGGTACCGGGAAAATCAGCCCGGTCGGCGAAAGCGCGCCGGGCTGTGCCACAGGGACACGCAACACCGGGCAACGACGTTAGGTCGATGACGGCTGGGCCGTGGTCAGGCATCCTTTCACCATACAAGGGTGGTCGGGGTGGTGCTTTTTCAAGTCAGGCAGGGGAGGTGGAGTGGCGGGGGGTACGGTCAGTCCATTGGGGCTGGGTTGTCCTAGTCGTCCGTCATCGTTTGATTTTGGGGGCAGCGGAACTCGTCAAGAGTTCCGCT
>JAGQPO010000973.1 GCA_020426665.1 Planctomycetales bacterium | reverse complement strand
GGATCTTTAACAAGATCCACTACCAATGCGCCACTACGAGATGTCTCGTTCCTATCCCACTTGAAATCACACTGTTTTCCCGTATGCCAGAACACCAACTGACCTACTCGGAGTCCCCACCATCAACAGCCAAGATCATCTCCACGGTGACATCGGATCTCCAATGGTCCATCCATCGCCGAATGGTTGACTCGGGGACGCGGTGCCCGCCTCGTGTCGTTTCAGAAAGCTTGCGCGCCCAATAATCCAGCAGGTCGCCTTTGATGTACGCCTTGTATTTCAACAGCACGCGAAGCTCCTGCCACCACGGAGAATCAGGTTCAGCCAACACAACGTCATAACCGTGCTTCACAGCAAACGCGGCATACTGTTTCGTTTCCCGGTTCAATCCGTTTCCTCGGTCGACCACGATCGGCGAGACGCCTTCTGAGATAGCTTCATAAAAGCGATTCAAATTCCATTGCCGCGCAGCGGGTAGTAGTTCCTCGCTATAGTCGTAGTGATCGGAATCGGATCCAACCATTTGGAAAAAGTACTGATCCGTCTCCAAAACGCATCCATTTGGCTCGGCGAGCCGAGTCGCTTTGTGACTCTTTCCGCAGGCCGGCAGACCTCTCATCAAGTAAACAATTTTTTTCTTCACGTCTGACAAACCCTCGTGTACAGCTGGATGGTTTCTCGTTGGGCGTCCGGCAGGCATGACATGGCCTTTGCGAGCCGAAGTTCTTGTTCCCGTCGGATCGCCCGCTGACTGGGACTGGATTGTTCCGAGACCAGCGATTGACCGAAACCGCCCTAGCAAGCCCCGATTTTC
Source organism: Planctomycetales bacterium (assembly GCA_020426665.1). GTDB lineage: Bacteria > Planctomycetota > Planctomycetia > Pirellulales > Pirellulaceae > Stieleria. The sequence continues at coordinate 8,335 of JAGQPO010000973.1, read as the reverse complement.
GCGGTAATCTTCCAGTTCGGCAGCTTAGTCATCTATCATATAGGCTCCTTTCCTTCGGATTGACAAATCCAAAAGTTTTTGGATCGTCCGTCATTCATTCTCGCCCGGCACGCTGATCATGTAGGGCGGCTAGATTCGAAGACTTTCTAATTCTCGGAGCCACAATCTTGCAGAACTCGAAGATGCTCTTCGCTGAAGTCGTTGCGATTTCGGTTTCAGCGATTTCGTTGACGATGGCTCGGGAGCCGGCGCCCCGAATTCAGTTCAGCGTCCCAGACATGGTTTACTCGATCGACGTTTCTCAAGACGGCCGACTCGTGGCCGCGGGTTCTCGTGGGAATGGAAGTGAAACCCTCAGCCTCTTTGATATTGAAAAAGATCAGAAACGGTGGACCGCGGATGCGGGGAACTACGTTTGGGATCTCGCCTTCTCTCCTGATGGGAAAATCTTGGCGGTATGCAGCGAGGGCGGGACAAAAATCTTTTCCATCGATCAGACGGACGGGCAAGTCGTTTTGACCGGGTTGGCAGCGTTGCAAGGAGGCCTTGATGTTGACATTTCCGCCAACGGAAAGTGGATCGCATCGGGTGGATACGCGGGCAAGGTTCTGATTTGCAATTCGCGCAAAGGCGATCCCATCGGAACGATCGAAGTTGCCGGCCAGCGAGATTCGATCTTCGGGGTCAAGTTCTGTGCAGAGGACTCAAAGATTGTCGTAGGCGGAATGCTCGGCCGAGGTCCTGAGCGGAGCGGTTTCGTACAGATTTGGGACATCGCCGAGCTCACCGGCCGACCAGCTTTGCCGTAACATCTGCCATCAATGACGAAAACTGAAAACAATGCCGAACCGACCAATCGCATTCATTTATTGCCAGGTTGCTTGGTTACCGTCCGATGCGAGTCGGTTCACCTGACCTGCGATTTGATGCCTTCGCGACTCAGTCGCCAGTAGATCCACGTAAATGCAGGCATACAACGAGTCCCATGCAACTCGATAAACAGGATCTCGTAGAATTGGCTACGCAAATCAAGCTGCCAACGCGTTCGCGATCGCAATTTGTGATCGTGGGTGGCGTGATTGGCTTATTGGCTCCTTGTTTGCTCGCACTCATCTTCAATCAACGAACCTGGGATGAATATGCCGACTACTATGGTCCTGGGTACGAACGCGTACTCGGACTGCTGACTGAATTCCCGGTTCCTGTCCTTCTGGGCGGAATTGCTGGTTCCGCAGCTGGCTATTGCCTTTGGTACGCGATCTCCTCACACCTCGGGATTCAATCGAGGGCTTTGGCCGGTGGCGCGGTGGCTGGATCAGTGGTTGCCAACCTGATTACCGTCGCGGTGTTGTCATCTGAGCTCTTCGCTTCCTACTCGCTGGGAGAACCTGCCTACGTGGATGACGTCCTCCGCGATGTTGTTTGGCTGATCTATTGCCCAACGCTTCATGGAGCTTGGGTTGGAGCGATCCTCGCGTGGGCGATCGCGTCCACGTTTGCCCGTCAAGGTGTCGGCCCAAAGGTCGGTGCGATCGGCTCGGCAATCGTTGCCGCTGTGCTTTCGACAATCGCGATGTTTGTCATCATGATTCTGACCGCTCCGCCGGGCAATTACCACGGTGGCACAGGCATGGGCCCTCGGGAAGGACATTCGATTGTTTTCATGCTCATTCATCTCGCCATTGTGTTGCCAATCTCGATTGTCGCTGGAGTAGTCCTCGGATGGCGGATGCACAGAGATTAGGTTGCAGTCACTCGAGACTTGTGGGCCAGGCGTTTCATTAGAAGTTGAATCAGAGCAGCGTTAGAGAGCAACAGAGCACCAAGCATAGCCAAGAACAGGGAAACCAAGCCGCCTTGGTCATTGAGAGGAAATCCCAACATTAAAAAGGGGCTGGCGAACAAGGCAAGCAGGCCAAACACGACGGAAAGCAAGCAGAGACAAACCGCAAATATCTTCATTTCATTCAATGGTGAGTGTCATTGCCTTGCTGGCAACTCGAAACCTACTTGGATCGGATCCACTGTACCGAGTGCAAACGAGAATGAATTCACTCACCTTTTGGTTTCTCTTTGTCACTCGGATGACGGCGAGCTTCCTGATCGGCGACGATCATAAAGCAGATCCAGGCGGCGAAAGCTCCTAAAATCAAGGCGATAGGGCCCAAATAGATGAAGGGGTGCATGATGGGATCAGAGCTACCAACCAACCGGTCACAGAACCATTCCGTCGAACCCACAAACAGAAAGATCGGAGCAATGACAGCAGAGACCCTCGCAATCAAAAAGAGGAGTGTTTTCATTTTTTCTCAGAGAGGACGAGTTCTGGTTCTGCTCCTGGCAAGTGGTCAAATTTTGCTGGCCAGCAACCGGAGATTTGATTCGGTGCAAAAAATTGTTCGGGCAAAATGCCGAATGCCCCAACAAAGATTTCCCAAACGGAAGAGAAGCGGCGGTGACTTCCGCAGTAGCTCTCCAGACCGAAGCAATTAACAAGTTGCCGTTGAACGATCGACGAAACGATGAAACCAGTGCGTTTCCTGACAGTGGACCAGAACAAGTGGAGGTTGATGGCTGCCGTCGCAACGGTCGTGGTTGCTGTCGCTGCGATCTATTTCATTACACGTCCCCGGTGGAAACGGCTCGACGGCCAGGATCATGTGGTCGGCTTCTCCGCCGACGGGCGTGTGTTGGCGACGATTGGCAAGGACGGCATTCATCTCTCCGCTGACGGTACCTTCCTCGCCGCTTGGCCTGGTTTGAAAAGAGACTCTGAGTCAGGGCAAATCCACATCCATCACCTGCGTAAACAACAGAAGGACGTTATTCTTCATCATCCGAAGCCAAAGTACCGGAACCGTCACGCGGAGACCGTCGCAGTCTGCTTCGCCGATGACAACCAAAGAATCATCACGTGCGACACGCTGGCGATTCGCGTCTGGGGGAACATCGCGGCAAAGAATTGGACGGGAGAATCCAATGCCCGCTTGAGGGAACCCCGTGAACAGCCGTAACCCTCTGCCTGAATCGCACGCCCATTCTCCGCAATGGTCGTGCACAGGTCCATGGGCATGGCTCAGCAGTCGCCACTGTGATTCGTTTCCGCTCTCGGATCTGGACGTCGACGGAGTCGCATATGTCCTGACTGTGGGCTCCGAGACGACTACAATTGGCAACGGTCAATCAAACCCGTCGCTGGTCTGCTCGCTGTCATGACAACCGAGAAGCACTGTTCCAGGGTAAATTCTGAGCCTTAGTGCAGATCTGGTTTATTAAGAGAACAAAGACGATAAGTCGAATGCTCCATCGGAGAAGACAAATGCCCGACCGTTTATTGTTGCTGGTTTTGGTCGTCGCGTTGTACGGCATGCCGGCTGCGAAGGGAGCGGTGATTCCCGTGCCCAAGGAAGTGGTTCCCAAACGAATCGAAGGCGTAAAACCGCGAAGCGTGGTGTTCATTCTGTCGGATGATCATCGCTACGATGCAATGGGATTTTTGGGACACCCTTTGGCGATCACACCCAATTTGGACAAGATGGCAGCCGGTGGGGCGTACCTGAAGAACGCTCTTGTCACGACGTCACTTTGTTCGCCCAGCCGAGCATCGATCTTGACCGGGCTGTACACGTTTCGACATCGGGTGATCGACAATCAGCGTCTCGTGCCCGCCGGCACCGTTTTTTTCCCGCAGTACTTGCAGAAATCAGGCTACTCCACGGGTTTTGTCGGCAAGTGGCATATGGGTGGTGAAAGTGACGAGCCGCGACCCGGATTCGACTACTGGGTCAGTTTTAAGGGTCAAGGACACTACCTGCCGCCCGGCCCAAGCTACACAATCAACGTCAACGGACAGCGTGTCAAGCAGGACGGCCACAACACACCGCTAATGACTCGCTACGCGATTGAGTTCCTTGAAAAACAACGCGGCAGTGATAAGCCGTTCTTCTTGTACCTGTCTCACAAGGCGGTGCATGCAAAGTTTACTCCCGAGGAAAAATATCGCGGATCTTTGGCGGATCGATCCATTAAGCTTCCCGAAGTGATGAAGTCTAACGGCGTCAACGAGAGAAACCTTCCCCGCTGGCGACTCGATCAACGCAATAGTTGGCACGGGGCTGACTTTCCCCTGCACAGCGCCGATTCTGTCGAGGCGCTCTACAAGGGAAGCTGTGAAACGCTGCGCAGTGTCGATGACAGCGTCGGCGCCGTGATGGCGCAACTTGAGTCCATGGGAATCGCGGACGAAACTCTGGTAATTTATATGGGAGACAACGGATTTCTGTTTGGTGAGCACGGATTGATCGACAAACGGGTCGCGTATGAAACATCGATTCGGGTGCCGATGCTTGCCTGGTGTCCCGAACTGATCAAACCCGGTACGGTCATCGACCAAATGGTTGCGAATATTGACGTGGCCCCAACGGTGATGGACGCGATGGGTTTACAACGGCCACCACATATGGATGGCCAGAGTTTTCTGCCGATGCTGCGTGGACAGTCGGTTCCTTGGCGAGACGGTTTTTTGTACGTCTACTACTGGGAACAGAATTATCCGCAAACACCAACGATGTTTGCCTTGCGTGGAGATCGATTCAAGTACATCACTTACTACGGACTTTGGGATGCCGACGAACTGTTTGATCTGAAGAATGATCCGCAGGAAGAGAAGAATCTGATTTTTGATGATGATCAGGCCGCGCGGAAAACCGCCATGCAGCAACAGCTTTACGACATGATGGAAGAACTTGGCGGGATGCAAATCCCGATCAACCGACCACTCGGTCAGCAACAAAACAAACGCCTTCGCAGTCGTGATGCTACGCCGGCAGGATTTCCCGAAGCATTGATCGTTGACGACCCATTGAGGAAGATCGTCGAGTGAATCACGATCTTCCACATCAATAGAGGTGTTTTTAGATTCAGCAAAACGACGTGACCGCGAAAGATGTAACCGTCGACGTTCTGGCAAATGCAAGTATCGTGTTCGACCAGTGTCTTGAAACTGATTCTGCGGAATAGCCAGAATTGAAACGGAAACAGCGTTTGCGAATCGCAATCTACGGCAGAGGTTTGGACTTCGTGTTGTCGAGAGCACCGATGACCTTTCCAATAAGGCCTTTCCGGTCGTCGGAGTGTGCTGTTTCGTCCCAAGCCATGACTCGAATCGAACCACTTGGTTTCATGTACTCATAGGCACCCAATTCGAATGCGCCAAAACTGGGGCGTTCATTGCCTTCAATGTCTGACGTTACAAATGAGATCAAGTCCATCCCGGCATTGATGGCCGGCGACGCTTCGGCAAGATGGAAGTCGCGTTCTGCTGAGTTGACGAACAAGGCTGGCTTGAGTATCTCCGCTGTTCCAGGTGTTACATTTTGGTAGGGTTGCGGCGCCGAGATCAGATTATGACTGTGGTCAAAGATTCCATTTCCAGTCGCGTTGTATAACCCGAATCGTTTTGATTCGATAATGGAATTGTGCAGCGACAGGTTCGCTCCACTACAAAGCACTCCGTAGGAAGTCGCATTGGCGACTGTTGTTTGCAACGCCGTGTAGTTCCCGTTGACGAAGACGAGTCCAACGACGCCTTCGTTGATCACAGATGTCGTCAGGGTTCCCTGACCGTTTAGCATTGCGATGCCGTACCCGTCGGAAATCTGACAACGATCGACGGAACAGTGATCACCGTAAGCTAAGATGGCCCAGTTTTTGGTGCTGATCGCGCAGTCACGCACGATGCTGTCGCCGCTACCGACATAGATTCCTGCACCCGACAAACTGGACATCGCCACGTTGTGGATGTAGGTCGCTGCGAGAGACGACATGATTCCATTTGTACCGCTGGAAATCTTGGAGTTTGACACTGTTGCTTGAAGTTTTTCTCCGGCTTGTCCGGAGAGATAGATCCCGTAGACTCGGGCGTTGTCGATTGATGTCTCTGTTATCAGCACCGGTCCAGAGAGTCCCGCTTTAGCTGAAATAAAGATCCCATAGCCCACGTCGCTGAATTGCGACTTGGCAACGCGACTTACGCTGCTTGGATACGCCAAAATGCCGTAGTCGGCGTCCGCGATGGAACAGTCCTCCACATCAATACTCGCTCCATCGCAATAAACCGCTCGTTGATTGCCTCGCAACGTCATGCCACGAAGTGATAGGCTTCCGCCGACACAGGAAATTCCGTAATCGTTACTCGTCACTTGGAGCTTCATTCCGGAATGGACCGACAGCGGTCGGTTCTGAACCAGAATTCCATATCCGTTGTTGGATGTCTCGATGTCGGCTTCCACTTTCGGATCGAGAGTGCAGTCGGCAAGTAGGATTCCATACGAATCGTTGTAAGTCACACGACAGTTCTTGATTGTCGCGTAAGGCGATTTTGTACTTTGTATGTGAATTCCGTTTCCATTTTTTTGAACGGTTGAATTCGTGATCTCGACCACACCACAATTCCTAACATCGATCCCAAAATTGCGGCATCCGCTGGCGATTGATTTGTCGATTTGCATTTGGTCCGAATTCTCGGAATAGATTCCTGTGTGCTTTGCCGAGATCTTAGCATCGGAGATCCGACAGTTCCCGGAATAGTTTGCGATGAAGTAATCGCATGAACCATCTGATTCAATTCCGTCGATCGTCCAATCGAGGTCTTTTGCCCACAACCCTCGCGGTGATTCTTCGAATTCGCATCGGTCTTGGTTCCGCAACTCCCACGTTCCTCCTTGCATGTACAGTGCTGCGACGGTGTGCTTGTATGAATGGACACGCTTGAGTGACGGTGGGCGACTACCCGTATTGACGACGTAAATTCCATACTGCGCATGCTTGGACTCGCAGTCATCGATTTTGATGTCGTCGGATTGCACATACAAGCCGAACTTGCAAGTATCAGGGCTTCGTTCAAATCCGTTGAATTCGCAATTCTTGATTTCTACAGATCGGCAATCGAGGAGGTACGCACCATTGATCTGGCCGGCAAATTTGCATTTCTGAAGGTCGACACGCGTTCGATTGCTGTAAAGACCGCGAAAGTTGTCCGTCAAATCAACATCGCTCAATTCGAGCGTTGCGTTTTGGCTGGCACCATGATCGGTATAGATCGCGTACTGATTGTCTTTGAACTTTACGTCATCACGGCTTGTGATCGTCATCCGTTCACAGCCGCTGTATTGGTAAATTCCATACTGGTTCTCGACAATCGTGATGTCGTCGAAGTCGTAGTCACTTTTCGTTGCTGCGATCCCGACTTGCATCCCTTTGACAGTCACGTCCTTGAGTTGCACGCTATCACCGGATGAGTCGACCAGAGAGAGCCCGTTCGCTCCGTTTTCGATTTGACATTTCTCCAATGCAATTGATTCGCCAGTGATTTTGCAAGCGTTTGAGGTTGTGTCTAGGAATTTGCATTGCTTAACTTCCGCCGAAGTCAGATCAGTCCCTTGGACACCGCAGATGGAATTTGCGAAAGTCGAACTTTGGAGAGACATTTCCGATCGCCATACACGAACTCCTTCCGACGGAACAATTTCTTGCGTTACTGGGTCGATCCCTGAAAAGACAGAGCTGCCGATACTGAGATTGGAATCAACGGCATCGCATGGATAGCGACACCCGTCGAAGCGACAATCGGAAATGGAAACGAACTCAGTCTCTATGGCATGGATTGCTCGTGTGCAAGTTGTGAACTGACAATCGGACAAATACAGTTGACTATCGCCCTCGTTGCGGATCGATTCGACCAGACCGTCGAACGAGCAATACAAAAAGTAGGCATATCCATCAAGGTTGCTGATCTTGCATCCATAGCTGCTACGTGGATATCGAGGATTCGCTTCAAAACCGATGCCGTAGAAGAGTGTGTTGTACGCATCGGTGATTTCAAACGCGTACCGGTCGTTGTCTGACTGCACAATCACTTCGCCGCGGTCGCCCGTGTAGCGTCCGGTCTCATCAGCATACAACAGCAACCATCCAGACTGGGTCCCGGCGCCACCCTCGCGTGATTGACGACCATCCCATCGGCCGCGCCCCCCACGACGATCGTTGTCGCCGTTTCTCCATCTGCCTTGTCCTCGACCGCTTCGGTGAGTTCGCACTTGGCCATCGTAGCCCGCATTTTCAACATAAGTTCCGGCGCCGATGAAGACGCTGTCTCCATGCCTGGCAACCGAAAGTGCCCGGCCGATAGTCTTGAACGCCTGCCGATCACTCTTCCCGGAATAACGGTCGTCTCCGGATTTGCGGACGTAGTATTCTTCGGCCTGGCAGGGCAATATCAAGACATACAGAATCACAACCAGGAATCCGAATCGATTTGATTTGGTAAGACGCACAG
>JAGQPO010000972.1 GCA_020426665.1 Planctomycetales bacterium | reverse complement strand
GGGTGATGGAATAGAACGTGATCAACGGCAGTGTGAACGATGCCAGAAAGATCGCCGAAGACGGATTGCGCCAGCCCAACGAAGCGAACAATGCCGCCCCACCACCAAGGATCATTACCAAGAACGGCGCCAGTTGTAATTGAAACGCACCGCGGAAACTGACCATGATCGTCATGCAAATCGCGATTCCGACGCATAAGAAAAAGACCGTCCCTAAACTAGCCAATGTCGCCGTCCGACCGGCGACGTAATTCAATCCCGAATGAATCCCCAGCATGGTCACAAACAGATACAACACCGCCGCCCCCAGCATCGCATAGACCATATTCTCAATCGTCATCACGCCACTGAAACCCAAAAACAACAACAACCCCAACGGCAACAGGATCAGTTCTTTGCCGACATAGAGAACCCCCAACAGTTTGCCGAACACAAATTCACTGGGGTTCAAATCGGTCACCAACAATAAATCCAATGCCAATCCGTCTCGCTCGCCCGTGACCGCGTTGACGGCAAGCGCATTGACCAACACCAAACTGACGACCCCGATCGCCGCCACCGGCAGCGTCGCAGCCGGCAACGAACGGCCAATTCGCGCCGCCGGTTCGAAAGCAGTGCCGTTTTGAATCTGGCCGTAAATCACGGCCGCCCCCAACAGAAACAGCATCGCAAAGGCGACGCGAATCACAACGACCTTGCGACCATATGCCCAAGTGCGAACCTCGCGCCACAGAATCGGGTTTTTCCAAACCGTACGCGGCGCTCGTACCTTCCAACTGCTGGGCGCCTCCTGCGATTCCAAGTCTTCGCTGGTTTCTGGTTCGGGTGCTTTTAAACGGACTTCGCGTGATGGATTCCAAACGCGAACCTTCAACACACCAACGGTCAACACCAACACGGTTCCCAGCACAGCCACGGTCGTGAACATCGTGATCCCGAACGACGTCGCCGCGGAAAGACTGGCCATGGGCGAAGCCGCAGCGGACAATGCACGGACCGGACTGATCGCCAACTCGACCGCCGGCGGCAATCCGGCCGCCACGATCACGATCTCACCCAATCCCAGCAACATCAACAGGATCAAAACCGTCAGTGCAATCGCCTGGAAAGTCTTTTCTCGCCACAAACCGACGACGGTTCCGACCGCGCCGGCAAAAACCACCGTCGATGCGGTCACCAAAAAGACAGAAAACACTTGACGAGGTGAAACGCCGCCCAGCAATGGCAGGATCAAAAACAACGGCAAAGCCGCCAACAGCATCGCCAGCGGTCCCAACAAGGTTGCGGTCAATTTGCCGACCACGACTTCGAATCCATTCAGACGCGTCATCAACAACAGCAATAACGTCCTCCGATCTTTTTCCTGGGCAACGCTAGCGGCTGAACCGACCGCGGCCAAACTGGACAGGACCAGCAGCTGCAGCGGAGCGAGCAACTGGAACATCCATCCCCCAAATCTCGCCGAATCCGAAACTGTCGCTAGCGAACGCGAACCGTCCAACACCAAGTATCCGGTACACAACAGTCCGAACATGGCGGTCAGATACAATCCTCGCCCCAAATAGGTCTTGGGCCGCTTGGGTGCGACCGTTGCCTCACGATTAAATACTGGACCGAACATCTGGCTTTTGGTTTGAGGAGAAGAATTCAGGCAACAGGGTAAGACGCCGACATTTTCAACACAACGTGCTGGGGAATCGAAAAAGCGAAACCGGACGAACCGGACAGGCGTCGCATTCGGCACCCGCGGGGTCCCCCCCAGACAGAGAGGCCGTGAAAAAGTGTGCGTATTCGAAGTGAATACGTGGATTCCTGGCCTATGTTTCAGTGGCTGTGCCTTTTCCCAGAGAAAACCACCCAAAAAATATATTTCCACCATGACAAATCAAGACGAACTACCCCAACGCCAGTCGTTGTGGCGAGATGAGGAGGGCACCACGGCGGTTGAATACGCCGTGATGCTTGCCTTGATTATCGCCGTATGCATCGGCTCCGTTGCCACTCTTACCGCCGAGACTCAAAAAAGCTTTGATGCCTCGGGCAACGCAATCGCCGGAGCGATGGGTAACTAGTTTTCTTGGCGTCCCCACCAAGTTCACTCTTCCCGCCGGTCCCTGAATCGATACTCCCCCCCAACCCACAACCGCCTCTGCGGGGCGCCGAATTGGATTTCGCGTCTGGCGCCGAGGCGGTTGCTTGCTGCGCAGATTCGTGATTGGATAGGCAACTGGCCTGCCTTCACCACACGACCACGGATCCTTTCATGCGAATCGCAATCACCGGAGCGACGGGTTTCCTGGGTCGTTATCTGGTCCGCCACGCCCTCGATGGCGGCCACCAAATCACGGCCTGGCACCGTTCCAGCGTTCCTAACATCAGCGGGGTTCCTAACATCAGCGGGGTCCCTAACATCAGCGGGATCCCTAACATCAGCGGGGTCCCGAACATCGGCGGGATACCCGAACCAGCCACAAACCCGATCCAATGGGTGCGTGGGGAACTGGGAAATTTTGACGATGCGTGTCGGTTGGTTGATTCCGCCGACGCGGTGATCCACAGCGGACTCGCTCGCCGCGGGCGGTCGTTCTTGGACTCGGGCGATGACCCGTTGGACTACTGGAACCGTAACGCGACCGGTTCCCTGCAATTACTTGAGGCGGCTCGGTCGGCGGGTGCAAAAAAGTTTATTTTCATCTCGTCCGGTGCAGTCCACGACACGGTCTTAGCGGATCGTCGGCTGGACGAAACTCATCCGATGCTGCCCGGAACTCTTTATGGTGCGTGCAAGGCGGCGGTCGAATCGCTGGTGCA
>JAGQPO010000971.1 GCA_020426665.1 Planctomycetales bacterium | reverse complement strand
ATTACCGGTTTCGTGACTTTGAACATTTCATCGAAATCTACGGGATCGCGACATCGGTGATGCGAAAACCTGAAGACTGGTCATTCTTGGTCGAACGGTTTTTGTATGGGCAGGCACGGCAGAACATCGTTTATACGGAAGCGTTTCTTTCTGCTTCTTATCAGGTAAACAACCTGCCAGAGGATGAATGGATCGATGCGATTGCCGAGGGAGCCGCAATCGGGGAAAGGCAGCATGGTGTCAAAGTCCGCTTTATTCCGGACATCTCGCGGCATCTTCCCGACACGCAGGAGGACGTGTTGCAATTCGCGACAGAAGCTGGCAAGCGAGAATATTTCATTGGTTTGGGGCTTGGGGGAATCGAAGCAGGTTTCCCTGCTGATCTGTTTGTTGAAACATTTCGTGAAGCGAAGCGTCGTGGTCTGCGCATCGTTGCTCATGCGGGGGAAACGACCGGAGCGCAAACAATCCGTGACGCGGTTCACAAACTCGGTGCGGAGCGGATCGGTCACGGCATTCGCTGTCTGGAAAACGCTTCGTTATTGGATGAATTGCGCGTTCTGCAAGTTCCGATGGAAGTGTGCCCCACGAGCAACTACGGCCTCGGGGTCGTCGCGACGGGCAAGCCGCATCCTCTGCGGCAGATGGTTGACGCGGGATTGCTGTGCACCGTCAACTCCGATGATCCCCCGATGTTCGGCACCACGCTCAGCGACGAATACTCGTTGCTTGCTCACCAGGGATTTACACTACAACAGTTGCAACAACTGAATCTGAACGCCGTGGAAGCCTGCTTTCTGCCGGATGAACAGAAGGTGGCTCTGCGTTCTCGAATTGAGCCCGCCCAATCGGACAAATAGAAACAATCATCACGCAGGAGGAACCGGTATGTCGCAAGAACGGAAAAAGGCTCGTCAGCTTGACAACGAAGCCGTTGCGGATGGCCGACCGCTGGATTGGTTTGAGGAGTTGTACTCTCAGGTTGCCGGTGACGAATCCGGCATCCCGTGGGCAGACATGCGTTTGAATCCGAATCTGGCCACGTGGCTGGAGGACCGTCGCGGCAGTGTGACGAGACAGTCAGCTCTGGTGGTCGGCTGTGGACTGGGCGATGATGCCGAAGAACTCGCTTCGCTCGGTTGGGATGTCACGGCATTTGATATTTCGCCAACCTGCATCGACTGGTGTCACAGGCGATTCCCCGATTCCTCGGTCAATTATCTGGCGGCTGATCTGTTTGATGCACCGCCCGAATGGCAACGGACGTTTGACTTCGTTTTTGAATCCTACACGCTGCAGGTGTTGCCTCCGGATCTTCGCAGCAGCGCCATCCAACTCATTGCGAACTTTGTCAGTTCTGGAGGGCGATTGCTGGTGATCTCCCGCGGTCGCGATGCAACGGATGATCCTGGCCAAATGCCGTGGCCGCTTCTTCGCGAGGAACTTGACGGATTCCGTAACTGTGGACTGAATGTGGTTCGTTTCGAGAACTACATTGAAAACGAAGAACCGCCCGTCAGAAGATTTCGGGTGGATTATCAGCGGCGAATTTGATGAGATGTGGACTTTGAGCGAACTACGACCATGAGACAGCGAACGCTTGATGAACTCGAAGCTGGTTTGCCCTGGATTCAACAGGTCCCCGCTGACGAAGGGACACTGCGGATGATCGTGATCCGGCCCAGCCGCGATGCTCGCAGAGTCCTGGAAGAGATTGAGATCAGTGTCAGTGGCGGAGTCCACGGGGACCGGTGGGAAAGCGACTGTTCGAAGCGATTGCCGAATGGCCAGTCACATCCGGACATGCAGATTTCGATCATGAACGTTAGAGCGATTGAATTGATCGCTGGAGAAACGGACCGCTGGCAACTGGCAGGCGATAATCTCTACCTTGATCTGGATCTCTCACACGACAACCTCCTGCCGGGCCAGCAACTTGCGATTGGGTCAGCCGTGATTGAAGTCACGGCGATTCCCCACAACGGCTGTCGTAAATTCGGTGAACGCTACGGAAGCGATGCGCTGCAGTTTGTCAATTCGGAGATCGGCAGGGAACTGCACCTCCGAGGGATTTACGCGAAAGTGGTTGTAGACGGCGTGGTAAGCGTTGGGGATGTGGTCAGAAAGGTCTCTTCGACGGAAGGCACAGAACGATGAAACGGCGGTCACTGGTGTTGGTCTTGGTTCTTTTTCAGTGCCCGTTCGCATCGGCAGGCGACTGCTGGCGGGATTTGAACTTTTTACGACTCGCCGTGCCGTTTCGATGCATGTAGGTGGTTGAGGCGTCATTTCTGTCCTCTGGCCGAACGTTGCATTGGGCTCACCGTACGAGTTCTGATCGGGGAGACGCGGGGCTACGGCTGTCCAAAAATTACCCGCTCCAGTTCGGACGCCATTTCGTCTACGATCCAACTCGACGAATTATCGAGCACGACGATGCAGTCCCGCTCGCGAAGGCGTCGCGAGATACATGTGCATGCACCAAGCCACCGGCCGTTGTGCCAAGCTCCCTCATCGGTAAGTACCCAGCCGAAGCCATAATCGGAAAACGTACCGTCGCTCAGTTTTGGCCGTTTGAAGGCTTCGGCGAGCACACTGTCCGAGATCAAGTCGTTGCCGCGCCAGAATCCGTCCCAAGTCACGAAGTCTTCGATGCTGCTAAACACACCTCCGTCCCCTGCAACGCCATCGATCCAGGACGGCTCCAACGGCGTGCCGTCGACCCATTCAAAGCTGCTCGTTTTGTTCGGAAATGTCTCGTCTTTGGAGAGCAGATTCCGCCGAGCCGGTGTCGGTCGTGGCTTGGCATCAGACTTCACTTTGCGACGACGATAAAACGTCGCCCGCGACACATTCAAAGCCTTGCACGCTGCTACGATTCCGATTTCTTCGCCGAGCTTCTTGGCGGCCTTCAGTCGTCCTTCTCTTGTGACCTTGTTTGTATCATCTCCGAGACTTTTTTTGGACGTCGATGATCAGCTCGGCCTGGCGGAGCTTCTCCTTTAGACGTTCATTCTCACGCTCCAGGCGAGCGACTTCTTGGGCTGGGGTGAGTTTGCGTTTTTTGCTTGACTTTTTCGATGATGACAAAGGTTCTTTCCGAAGTTGGCGACGCCATCGTGCGACGACGGACGAGTACAGGCCCTCGCGTCGCAGCAGAGCTCCGATTTCACCGGGCTGCTCACACCGCTCAGCTTCGAGGGCAATTCGACGTTTGTACCCCGCGGTAAAACGACGACGGGCCGCTTTCTCGACAACCTCAGGATCTTTTTCTAAGTTTATTCCGGCCTTCTCGGTCATGGAAACTCTCCGTGCCCTCAACTCTCAAAACAACATCAAAGTTGTCTCAAGTATGTTGGCACAGAGGGCGGCGTCGCCGCCTATTGCTGCGGCGATTTGGACGTCTCTCTCCAGCACTACTCGCGGAGCAGACGCTGCGCTGTGTTCAGCGCAAGTCGATGGTCATTGCCTCGATAGCACACAACATGATTTGCATCGAGGACGTAGTAGTAGGGGAGTGACAACGCCTGCCACTTTGTTTGCAGCGTGCTGTTCTTGTCGTGAATGATGGGCCAAGTGATCTCGTGGCGAGTCATTGCCGACTGCAATTGCTTCACGTCCCGGTCCGCACTGACTCCAATTAATACAAACCTGACGGGATCATACTGCGATGTTGACTCCTTGAGCTCTGGGAGTACTCCGATGCAGGGCGCACACCAAGTTGCCCAAAAGTCAAGCATTACTACCTTGCCCTCGTGGTGAGACAAGGATATTTCATTGCCGTCCGGTGATTCCCCTTTGAGATCGTAGACTTCCTTGCCAAGACGTAAATGTTTCACCGAGAACAGCATTCCATCTGCAAATTCGCGAACCGTTAGGCCGCCCATTCGCTTTCGGCCATATTTCTTGGAAATGGACGAAAGCGACTGGACGAGCGATGATTCAAGTTCATCCAGATCAGCCTTAGCAAGCCGGGAGACGAGTTCGTTTCCGAGTCGCGGCTCGTATTCATGTCTGTTGTTCGCAGCTTGGATATCGTCTGCGATTTCAAGCAAAGATTTGGCGTGGAGTGCGTTTGTTGCTTCAACAATCCAGAAGTCTTTGCTTGTCTTGTTGGCCTTTGAGAACGCTTCAAAAATCGCTGGAGTCCACTTCGCAGGTCGCTGGGCAAAGGTCAGCAATGCTCGCAGGCTTCTCGCCGAATTGGTGTGGTGCGAGATAAGGAGTTGCGCCGCCGATTCAGACTGGGGCGTGCTCTTGCCAGGCTGCTTCAGAATCCAGTGCAAAATCTCTTCTGATTGCCTGGCCTCGGGAGCCACCTCTACAGCGACGATCGCTTGCTGCAGAAACACCTGAAATTGCCGCTCGTAGTCGGCGTGCGAAGATCCTTTGAAATGTTGTTGGGCCGCACGAAAGTCGCTCGCTGTACGCGGCTCTGCAAAGTCTTGAGCGAGAGCTGAAAAGACCTGGAATAGCCAAAGGACGACACAAATTGAGATTCGCCGAACACCACGCTCACTCATTGGATGCTTCCACGTTTTGGGACTTTGTTGACGTGTGTGCTTTCAAGGATTCAATGACCTGTTCAAGGGTGTATCCTTCTGGAGTCGTCAGCGTGAGGCGTTTCACGTCGGCTCCAAATCCTTCCTC
>JAGQPO010000970.1 GCA_020426665.1 Planctomycetales bacterium | reverse complement strand
TTGACTGGCAAGTCGAAATCAGAAGACTCGAGTGTCGCGAAGCTGCTAGAGGCCCCCGAGACGCCGGAGTTGATTCGCGAAGCGGCGGCCCCACGAGGGCTGAACCCGATCCAGATCACCGGTGTCGGGCTGCTGAATTCACTTTCCGGCACAGGTGGACCTGCGGATCCGTCGCCTTATCGCGATCAATTGATCGAAGAGATGCGTCGCAATGACGTCAAGAGTCCGAACGAGATCCTGGAAGACGACACCAACGCCATTGTCCGGATCCACGGGACTGTGCCGGCTGGCGCAAAACGGGGTGACCTGATCGACCTGAACATTGACTCTCCGGCCGGCAGCAACGCGTCCGACCTGCACGGCGGCTGGCTGCTGGATGCGCGTCTGAGATTGCAACAAGTGATTCAGGGTCGCGTCAGAAAGGGCGATGTGATGGCGATGGGCACGGGGCCGATTTTGACACGAGCCAGTTTTGAGTCGACGGCAGATGAACGAATGAAAACCCAGGGCGTTATTCTGGGCGGCGGAACGGTCCAAAAAACACGAAACATGGGCTTGGTTCTGAGGCCGGAACTGAAGCACGTAAAAGTTTCCAGCGACATTGCCGCGGCGATCAACCGTCGGTTCTTTTTCTTTGACGGCACAACCCGGCGAGGCGTCGCAAAAGCGATTGAAGACGACTACATCGAGCTGGAACTACACCCTCGATACGAAGGATCCCTTGGTCGATACATCGCCGTCGTTCGGGCAATCGCGATTGATCCTCGGACCGCCACCGCACAGTCGCGTCTCCAGAAGCTGTCGACGATGTTACAAGACCCGACGACCGCCGCCGACGCGGCGTTGCAATTGGAAGCACTCGGCGAAAGCGCGATTCCCACGCTGGTCGCGGCGACCAAAAGCGACAATCCTGAATTGCGTTTCTACGCCGCCGAATCACTCGCCTACCTTGACCGAATCGAAGCCGTCGAACCGCTGGAAGATGCGATCGCAAATGAATCGGCATTCCGTTACCCGGCGTTTGCAGCCCTAAAAGGACTGGAGCACCCGGTGGTTCTCCAGACGCTGGTCAGGTTGCTGGACCAACCGAGCATTGAAACACGCTACGGCGCCTTTGTTGCAATCCGCAAACGAAACGATTCCGCCGCGGCAATCACGCCTGAACCGATCGGCAATGCACTGAAGTACTACGAAGTCCCCTCCGTCGCGCCGCCGACGATTGTACTTTCGACCCGCGACGAAGCCGAGGTTGTCGTGATCGGCGCTGCATCTCCGATCCGAATCAGCGGTGCAATCCTGGGCCCCAACGCTTTGATTGTTAAATCAGAACCGACGGATGCCGGCAAAATCCGCATCAGCCGCTTTGAAGTCGGCAAGGATGACAGGCGATCCATCGTTCCGGCCACCGTTGCCGGCATGATCGACGGCATCACGGCGGTCGGCGGAGACTACGCGGACATCGTTGCAGTTTTGCGACAGGCGAAATCAAAACAATATATCCAGGACCAACTTGCGATTGATCCGCTGCCCAAAGCGCTGCGAACCTATTATCGTGAAGAGGAGTCGGAATAGACTGGTGCGGCGCCGTCGCATCACGAATCATTCACCCTCACGAAACCGCTTTCATGATCGAACTTGGCGTCAACATTGACCACGTCGCAACGGTGCGGCAAGCCCGCCGTACCCATGAGCCGGACCCGATCGTCGCAGCGGCCCTGGCCGAACAGGGCGGAGCGGACGGAATCACATTCCACCTTCGTGAAGACCGACGCCATATCCAAGACCGCGACGTCGAATTGCTGATGCAAACCGTGACGGTCAAAACAAACCTGGAATTGGCTTGCGCCGACGACGTGCTCGCGATCGCTTTGCGAGTCAAACCCGACTGGGCGCTGCTGGTGCCCGAAAGTCGCGAAGAAGTCACAACCGAAGGCGGACTGAACGTCATCGCTGATGGGGGACGCATCGCCGCCGCAATCGATCGGCTAAAGGAACGCGACATCTTGACCAGCTTGTTCGTGGATCCGGATGTCGATCAGGTCGCTGCGGCAGCCAAACTGGGCGTTGACGCGGTCGAGCTTCACACCGGCCCCTACGCGTTGGCCGGACACCATTCGGTCGCCAGCGAGCTCGACAGGCTGCGATCCGCCGGCGCCGTGGCCGTCGAATCAGGAATGCGTCTGCACGCCGGCCACGGCCTGAATTACATCAACGTTCGCCCGGTCGCGAAACTTCCAGGGATGATTGAATTGAACATCGGCCACGCCATCGTCAGTCGCGCCGTGATGGTAGGCATGAAAGAAGCCGTCGCGGAGATGCGACGGATCCTGGACCTTTGCTCTCCGTGAAAACATGGAGATTTGCATCGGGAGTGAAGAACAGGTAAGAAGATTTAACAGGTAAGAAGATTGGTTGGTAAGAAAATGGCGGGGACGGTCATCACCGCACCGCCCAAATCTTCCTACCCCAAATCTT
>JAGQPO010000023.1 GCA_020426665.1 Planctomycetales bacterium | reverse complement strand
GGCGTTGCATTGTCGACAAATGTAGGTCCCGGGATCCTTGGTCATCGTGTACCCGTCCAAGGAGCGTGGTTCCGTTCCCTTGTACAGAATCACCGATGCCGCGTAATCGTCCAGAGGATTGTATTTTTTGACCAGCTCCGTTTTCTGTTTGGGCGATTGGGTCTCGTTTGATTCAGACGCGACTTTGTTTTCCATGTTCAATCCAGCTTGGTTTTCAGTTTTGTTTTCCCTGTTCGAGACGGCATCCTCATTTGCTTTGTCATCCGACGGCGCGGCCGCAGTGTTTGATTCCGTGCTTTCAGGTTCACCACTTTCGGGTTCGTCGGTTTCCGATTCAGATGCCGACGTTTGACGTGTTGCTTCTGTCGCGCCACCGTCTGTGGACGTTACCACGACAGGCGAATCGGTGGATGTTTCGCTGGAAGCAACAGGCACGCCATCGCAACCCAACAGGCATGCCACCAATCCGAGCGAAAACAGAGCCTCCGCCCGTGCCGAAACGCGGCGACGATCTTAATGCATCAAGTGTCTACTCACCGAAAAACCTCTCCTTGAAAATTCGCCAGAAATACAACATCACTCCCATGATACCCGTCATGGCAACGAACAGCCAAAGCATAAACGGGCCCAAAATGGCCAGGTTTCCCAAGAACCAGCCATTGACAAGGCGATCCCAGCCGAAAATCGACAGCATTGTGCCCACGCACAGGTAGGGGCCGAACGGGATTTCCGAATTTCGTGTGATGATGAAATAGACCAATACAATCGCAATCGCGGCGATTGGGGCCAGAAAGAACGACATCACGGCACCCTGCCAACCGATGAACGCGCCGATCATGGCCATCAACGTGACGTCTCCAAAGCCCATTGCCTCGCGTCTCATCGCGACGGAGCCGACGATCCGGATCGCCCAAACCACTCCGCCACCAACTGCAAGGCCCACCAAAGCGGTCAGCAAGCCGATCCAGGAGGCACCCTTGAATCCGAAAACGATGCGGATTCCGATTCCGCCGACGATCCATATTCCAAGCAGCAATGGCCAACGCCCGTCGCGAAGCAGCGAAGCGAAGAAGTACTCTAGGGCTTTTCCAATTCCGCGTCGTGTGATCCAACGACGGTTGGCCAGTGCGAAACACCACCCCGTCCAGATTCCGATGCCCGTCCACCATCCTGTCGGACCAAACCACTGCGGTCCCGGCGCCGGAAACGGCATCTGGAACGCCATCGGAGCCAAAGGAGCTTTCATCGGTAACGCCGGCAGGAAAACATTCATTGACATTGCGCCCAGTGCCAGCGCAATCAAGGTTCCCGGCACGGTCAATTCGTCTGGAATCGTTTGATCGTCAAAATCGATGAACGTCGCTGCGACCATTAATGAAATCATCACCAAATGCGATGCAAAAACCGTTGTCATCCATGGTTCATAAGCGGTGATTGCCGCCGCATTGCGAAGTGGCGCCGGAAACAATAGCCCCG
Source organism: Planctomycetales bacterium (assembly GCA_020426665.1). Lineage (GTDB taxonomy): Bacteria > Planctomycetota > Planctomycetia > Pirellulales > Pirellulaceae > Stieleria. Next base: position 4,762 of record JAGQPO010000023.1, on the reverse strand, counting down.
TCTGCGTGACAAACCAGTAGTAGGCCGGGACACTGATTGCCATCGCGATCTCCAACAACAGCGGCCGAATCCAAAACCCGCTGCCATGAATTCCCGATTCCCGACGTAATGCAAACCAGCCGACGATCGGAATTCGGTCGATCGTTTGTCTGGGGCCGGCTTTTTCATGTTTCGGCCCCCAAGGTCCGATGCTTCGCGGCTGCCACGCGAATCGATAGATGGCTAAATTCGCGATGACTCCCAAAACCAGGCCGATGATCGACAGCAACACCAATCTGGCGGGGATCGGCAGCGTTATCCAAAAAGCGATCAAAGAACCAATCTCACGTGAAAGTCGGATCGACAAGGAAAAGATTATTGTCGGTACAAACGGACCTGGACACCGGCGGGCATTGTTTAATGTATCGCTTCGCCGGTGAACCCCACGTACCAGCGCTATTCTATTGGCGCTATTCTAATGGAATGCAAAATCGACACGTTCCTCCAACGGGAAACCCGTTTCACACCGAAGTTTTATCGATGAAAGCCCCTGAAACCCTTCGCTTTGAAAACGACCGCTTGATCCTGATTGACCAGACGAAACTGCCCGGTGAACTGACCGAAATGGTCTGCAACACGGTCGAAGAAACTCACGATGCGATCCGGCGATTGGTCGTCCGTGGGGCGCCCGCGATCGGCATTGCCGCCGCCTACGGCGTCTGTTTGACATCGCGGGGTGAAAACCAATCATCGCCCACCGCTGCGGACTACATCCAATCGATCGACTATTTGGCCACCAGCCGACCCACCGCCGTCAACCTATTCTGGGCACTCGATCGTATGCGTGATGTGATTCAATCGGCATCGCCGGATGGATTGAAAGGTGCCTTGATAGCCGAAGCGAAAAGGATCCACGACGACGACAGGAAAATGTGCCATGCGATCGGTGCCAACGGCGCACCGTTGATCGCGGACTATCGATCGGTACTGACGCACTGTAACGCCGGCGGTCTGGCGACGTCCACGTGGGGAACGGCACTGGCGCCGATTTATCACCTGCACCAAACCGGTCGGGCTCCCAATGTCTATGCCGACGAAACTCGACCGCTGCTGCAGGGTGGGCGATTGACGGCGTGGGAGTTGTCACAGGCCGGCGTCGACGTGACCGTCATCACCGATTCGATGTCCGGATCGTTGATGCGCATGGGCATGATCCAAGCTGTGATCGTGGGAGCTGATCGAATCACGGCCGCCGGGGATGTCGCCAACAAGATCGGGACCTACTCCGTTGCCGTCTTAGCAAAACATCACGGGTTGCCGTTTTATGTCGCCGCCCCAACCAACACTTTCGATTTACAGATCGATTCCGGTGACGACATCCCGATCGAACAACGCAGTCGCGACGAGGTTGCGGCGCCGCACGGCATCGTCGTTGTTCCCGAAGCGGCCAATGTCCTGAACCCGGCCTTCGATGTCACTCCCGCCGAATTGGTGACAGCGATTATCACCGAGCGTGGCGTGATCGAGCGGCCGACAAAAGAGTCCGTTATGGAACACTTTTCGGATGAAAGGGGAGCGTAACAGTCCGCGCGGTTGACTTGCCTCCCAGAATTCCGGCGAGCGCAAGTACGAAATCATTCTGGGAGGTTGACGTATTCCCCGCCGGCTCGCGTGGACAGGCCGCGCCACAAATCCAGTTCAATCGACTCTGTGACAAATCGAACGGCGCCGTCCATCAACGTCACGTTAACCCCACCGGCGTGATAACTTCGTGACGTCACCGCAGCCTGTGTCAACGCAGTCGTGTCTTTCCCTTCACGAATGTTCGTAAAATCTAAATCATAAACACGACCGTTGATGTTGCAGGTAACCTGGTGGTTCGGCGGAAACGTTGTCGTCACACCCGACTGATGAACGCGCCCGTCGACCCATTCCGTATGGCCTGTGTCTGGCTTGAAACTGCCCGCCATCGCACAGATCTGTGACGCATCAGCGGGAGTCGGGATGGTGCCTTCAATTTCCGCGTCTCGATAATACGGCGTCCACGCTTTGACTTCCGCGAATCCCAGCGTATTGCTTAGACCATCCAGTACATCGCGGAACCGCGAAACCCGCCCTGACTGAAATGCCCCCGGCCCTGGATTGCCATTGTTCGGGTTTAGAACCAACCACGGCCCGGCGTTATAGCCGTAACTAAGCGGATAGTGATAGGGATCACCGTTATCGTCGTTGCGCTCAAAATCCATGACATCACTGGGGCACAAATACACCGGAACGCGAAAGCTGGAAACCTTGACCCAGTCTCCACCCACTGAGATCCGCGCTTGACCATACCCCGCGTCGTAATCAATGGACGACGCCAATGCCACGTTCTCAACGTACGGCAATATTCTGGCTTGCGCAGACCAGCCATCGCCGCTCATTGCAGATCGGGTCCACGCAGGAGGCAATCGTTTCGTCGACGATTCATAGTTGTGTACCGCCAAAATGATCTGCTTCATGTTGTTCGAACATTTCATTCGACGAGCTGCCTCGCGGGCCCCCTGGACAGCGGGCAAAAGCAACCCGATCAGTATGCCGATCACCGCAATGACCACCAGTAACTCCACGAGGGTGAATCCGCGGTAAAACGCCCCTTTGTGTCCGCTGCGTCGTTGGGTCGGGATGGCAAAAACTGAACTTACAGGCACAAACATTACACAACTCCACAGGTCTACCGCGGGCGGTGCAACCCGTCGGTCCAGGAACAAAATGGCCGAAAAAACATAGTTTATCGCTAATGCGAGTCATTCTCGATATGCATTTTGGGGCGACAGGTTCTTTTTTGCAAGCAGTGTTGCGAAAAAGATGGATGCACTTCAATCGGCAGCTTCGCCGACATGCTCAAACACCCAGGGCTGCATGCCGGGCGCGCCCATGCGCCGAGCAGGGCAGGTGCGGCACTGCTAATCGCCCACCCCTTGGCCGAATCAACGTTTAAGGGACGGCCATTTTTAAATGCACCAATCAGCCGCCGATTGGTGATGGTGTCAGCTTTTTGACCTAACGTGATTTGCCCAGCGATCACTATCTGAAACTGGTCGGGGAGGGTGGGAAATTGCTGCGGAACGAGATTCCAGATCGCGCCCAGGATCAGTGAGCCGCGGCAAATGGCACGAACACTCCGCGTCAACACGATGTTGCCAAAGCGGTACCAAAAGGTGAGGGAAGACGGACAGGATTGGCGCGCCTAAGAATCGACGTCGCGCGTAGTGGGGTCCTAGAGTGAACAAGGCTTTTATGCTTGCACCACTCCTGCCATTTCTCCCTCCCTGCCGCCAAAATCCGATGCTGGATCAATCGCCACTGCCGAGCCGCTTTGATGCCGGCAATGCCATTGATCCGACCCATGATCGTCACCATGGCGAAACCATCGTTACAGTGATGTGGCGATACAAGTGGCTGATCGGAATCCTGCTGCCGCTGGGAACGTTACTGGGTTATTGGATCAATCGCCAGAAACCGACGACATATCGCGCGACGTCGAAATTGATGTTCAAAAGTGATACGCCGTTAACACTCGATACGTCAACGGGCGTTGTCAGCGGAGGAATCCCGAGTGGCAACCTGATGCAATCCTTGATCACTTCCGATGCGATCGCCGGTCGTGTCAGATTGGACGGACAGCTAAGGAAGGTCTCCGCGCTGAGCGAAATGAGTGATGATGAATTTATCGCAACCGTCCGCTCTGGGATCCGTTTCGAAACCGTCACTGACGTCAAAGACTCGCGGGACCGGTTGATCGCGACAATCAACTTTGACGGCAAGGACCCTGATGTCTGCGTCGCGGCGGTGACCGCGGTCAACAAAGCCATCGGCGTACACTTCAAGGAAGAACGCGAGGCCAGGGTGAACGAATTCGGAAGTCTGATCGGCAATGCCCAAGAAAAACTGTTGCCCCAGCAGGTCGATCTAGAAAAGCAATACCAACAGTTTCGCCAGAACGCGCCGTTGGAATGGGACCCCGAAGGTCTTGCCGTTAACCCTCACCGTCAACGGCAAACCCAGTTGCAGGGGTTTCGAGATCAACTGGAAAGCAAAAAGCGTGTTCTGGACTGCGAACTGCGGTTCGCAGAAAGCATGACGGATCGTCACGATAACCCATTGATGGTCGCCTTGATCATCGGACAACTGAGCGACGTATTCGAAGACTCGCGAGTGATGTTGAAGGGAAAACCATCGGACAGTCTGATCGCCGGCGACCTGGAATTGCAGCAGATCGAAGTAGAAAAAACACTGATTCCGTTGATGATCAAACGCGAACAGTTGGAGACTGCCTATGGAAAATCCCATCCAGAAGTTCAGTCGATTGCGATGCAGATTGAAAGGTCTCAAAGCAAGCTGAACGACCTAATCACACAGGGCAGCCGGCGCAGACAAGAATTGAACGCGAAAAACCAACTGGGCGGCGGCACAGAAGGGTTTCATGAAGCTCAGGCGGCCCACGCCCGTGAAGCTGTCGATGCCTACATTCGAGGCTTGAAAGAACGGCTTTTGGTCACCAGAGAAGACATCGCCGAATTGGACTCGCAAATTGCAGTCGAAAAACAACAAGCGGACGAACTGAAAAAATACGAAGACATCGACGCATCGTTACGCCGACAGATCGCCAGCGTACAAGGCATGCTGATTCAGTTGGAGCAACAACTTGCAGCCTTGAAATTGGTCGACGTCAACGGTGGGATCATGGTTGAACCGTTGATGGATATCGGCAAGGCATTTCCGACGGGACCGGATTTGAAGA
>JAGQPO010000969.1 GCA_020426665.1 Planctomycetales bacterium | reverse complement strand
TTTTACTTCATCGCGGACTTGCATGCGCTGACAACCATTCGCGACGGCAACCAATTACGTCAAAACGTCCTGGACACCGCCCTGGATTTACTGGCGCTGGGATTGGACCCGGAAAAAGCGACGCTTTTTGTCCAATCCGACGTGCCGGAAGTCAGCGAATTGTGTTGGATTCTATTAAGCGGTACTCCGATGGGGCTGCTCGGGCGATGTGTTGCCTACAAGGAAAAGGTGGACAAAGGCATCGCTGCGGACGCCGGATTGTTTGCTTACCCGGTTCTTCAGGCGGCTGACATTTTGGCCTACGACAGCCAATTGGTGCCCGTCGGTGCGGACCAGGTCCAGCACATTGAGGTTTGCCGCGACATCGCCGGCAAGTTTAACCACCAATTTGGCGAAACGTTTGTGATGCCGGTCGCCAGCGTGCTGGATGACAGCGCGAAAGTCCCGGGGACCGACGGGGAAAAGATGAGCAAGAGCTATGACAACGTCCTGCCGCTCTTTGGCGAGGTAAAAGCGATCCGCAAACTGATCATGCGAATCACAACGGACAGCCGCCAAATGGAGGAGCCCAAGGAACCGATCGGCGACCACCTGTACGACCTTTACAGTCTGTTTGCCGACAAACCACACCGGGATGAAATGGCAGCGATGTATCGTCGCGGCGGATTCGGATACGGCGAAGTGAAGAAAGCGATCGCCGAAGCCAGCGAAGACTATTTCGCCGCGGCGCGGGAGCGGCGGATCGATTTGGAAAAGAACTTGGATCACGTTCAGGCGGTCCTAAAATCGGGCGCCCATCGGGCCAGAGAAGTCGCCTCCGGAGTCCTGCTTCGCGCACAACAGGCATGCGGACTGAAGTAAACTGGTGTGATACTCCCGTCCGATCCATGTGATCGTGACATTCACCAACCGCCTGGTTCTTCGCCACCATGTCGATCTTCGCAACGGGCACTGAAATCGTTGAAACGGTCCGTATCGCCAAGATGATCGAGACACACGGGGAACAGTTTCTCGAGCGCGTCTACACCGCTGACGAAATCGAATACTGCGTCCAGACCGCCGACGCACCGGGCCACTTCGCAACGCGTTGGGCAGCCAAAGAAGCCGTTATGAAAGCGCTTCAGTGTCGGCGTCGTGGCGTTCGCTGGAACGAAATCGAAATCATCGTTCGATCAGGCTCGAAACACGAAATTGTGCTGTCCGGCAATGCCTTACAGTGCGCGTCGGAGAATGAGATCGAGCGATTGCATCTTAGCGTTTCCGCCTGTCGCACCCATGCCGTCGCACACGTAATCGCCGAATCCTGAGCCTCGACGAATCCCGAGCATCAGCTGGCGACCTTGATTTCGCTGGCGACCGTCTCGACGCCAGGCACACTTCGCGCGACGACGATGCACATCATCGCCTCGTCTCTGGAAGGGACCTGACCCCGCAGTATCAATTTGCCGCCTTCTTCCGAACAGGAAAAGTTGACAACCTCAACGAGACGCTGAACCGAGATTTCGATTCGCCGACAAAGTTCTTCGGTGGTAAGACGATCGGTCACGACATGCTCAATCAAAAAAAGAATTACGAGAGTCGATCAACCGTGCGCAATCAACCCTACCCCCGGATGCGTGTTTCGTATCTGTTTTCGCGCGAAAAGATTTGAGGTTTTCGCAAAATTTTGGAAAAAAAGAAGCTTTCGCCAAAATGAAAACCGGTACGGAACCGAAATGGGCGTGCATTTGGTGTGGTCATTCACCTGGACACCGCCCGCGTTGGCGATGATTTGATCATTTAGCAGGTACATCCGTTCTGCATTCTGATGGAAAGGACTTCAAGAAATTCCGTGGCAACCGCCCCGAAGAATTCCTGGCTTGGCTGCGAAAAATCTTGGTCAACAATCTTGATCACCTCGTCCAGCGGCACGTGATGGCGGAAAAACGCAACGTGCGACGTGATGCCTCACTCGATGATGTCGGTGCAATGTATGAACGGTCACAACGACCCCGTCGCTCTGGCCGCCAGGCATCCCGAACTTGCGGAAACTTTGCGTTGGTATTTACGCAACCTTGATTTCGTTCAGCACGCGGCGACGGAATTGGCCTCTTCGGATGACCGCCGATCCATCGACGATCAAGTGCTTGACGAATTAGGCGACTTATAAATCTTTGGTGAGGTCGGTCGTGGTGGAATGGAAATCGTTTATGAATCGCGACAAAAATCGCTCGGCCGCGGCGCCCGCGATATAGGTTTATAATCAGGCAACAGGCACGAGAAATGCCTGGCTATCCTGTCCAGTCCCCCGTTGCCTTTTGAATTGATTATTGATCCCCGATCCGGTAATGCGAAACAGAATCAACCCCATCGTGCTCTTGTTTGTGCTTTCGCTGCCGGGAACATC
>JAGQPO010000968.1 GCA_020426665.1 Planctomycetales bacterium | reverse complement strand
CCGATCAGCCAATCAAAATCGGTGCGCATAAATTCCTGGGCGATCACAAGCTCGGAATCTTCGAAAAACTCTTTCAGCCGAACGGCAAGGTCGTCGGCGTCAACGGCTTTGACGACACCCTGCGAAAACGCACTGTCCGGCCGCTTCAAGACACAGGGAAACGACAATTGGTCGGCGACCGTTTTCATGTTTCTGCGATGAATTACCAATGTCTTGGGTGTCGGGATTTTGGCACGATTGAGTAGCTCGGCGAGGTAGACTTTGTTGGTACATCGCAGGATCGAAAGCGGGTCGTCCATCACAACGATCCCGGCGGCTTCGGCGCGACGCGCCATTCGATAGGTGTGGTGATTGACCGCGGTCGTTTCGCGGATGAACAACGCATCAAATTCCATCAGTCGACTGGAATCCTCTCGCGTAACGAGCTCTGCCGCGATCCCTTCCTTTGCCGCGGCCTTGATGAATTTCTTGAGCGCCAGTTCATTTGAAGGCGCCAAATCGCCTTCTTCCGGGTTGTGCAGAATCGCCATATCGAATCGCATCGCTTGCCGCTTCGACCGGCCGCCGGAACGCCGTGCAAAGTGCGCTTTTGCGGCTTCAACCACAAAGTCGCGGTGGTTGTTGGGAATGTCTTGCAATCCGATGGCCGATGCACTGCGCATCCGCCACTTGCTGCCGCGCACAAAACGAAATCGCATCAACGGCGACTGAAACAATCCATACAATTCTTTCGCAAGCCGCGCGTGCTTGTGCGCCAAATTGGCGCCAAAATAGACGCTGAAAACGAACTCGTCGGACGCCAGGTTCGCAAACGATTTTTGAATCAAATCGTCCAGATGCTGCGGTAACAATCGCAACGCCGAATTACCGCGCAAGTCCTGGATCGTCAAAACGTCGGGGATCGGACGTTGCCCGCGCGCTTCGGCCAACAGCGAAACGTAATACCCGATACTCTGGTAGGAATACGACCGGCACAGGTTATAAATTCGTGTTGCCCGTTTCAGGCTCCAATCCGGATTGGCCAGGTAATCGCCGGGGTCGACCGTCGAAACGCCCTCAAAACTACCAATCCAGCTGTCGCTGGGGTCGGCAACGAGAACGATGTTCATTGGTGAATTCCTTTATTGCCAAGACCCGGTTCCAAAGTAAGCAGATTGGCATCATACGTTACGATGCCTAAAAGTATCGCCGCAGTGACTCGCGATAGAGGGGCCGCGTATTTATTTGTCGGGGCGTAAGGGTTTGGGTGTTGCGGGTCGGCGATCAAGACGGTTCCGGCTTGGCGATCGCAACCATGCAGAACAACGAAATGCCCGGTCGGATCGCCGGCAACATCATCTGGAACGCTGCTTCGGCCCTGGCGATCGCGCTCCTGGTAACGCTCGCGTGATTCTTGGTACAGGTAAGTGGCACTTAGTCCGCACAGGATCGGGATCCCAGCGGTCAGCGTGTCGGCAATCCAATCTTCTTCCAGAGGACGCATTTGCACTTGGCCACCCAGTTCCAAAAACTCCAAGTAACGCTCGGTTGCGGCCCTCAGCCGCGGAGCGTCAACGTTATCACGACCAAGTTTTGACTCCAGCTGTCGTCGCAGTTTGTCAGCCAGATCGGGACACTGCGGGCGACCCCGTGAAGGATCTCCTTGGGTCCGAAACCACGATGGGTCAAACATATGAAGATTGTAGGTCGTGATGCACGCACGATAACCGCGGGCGAGTGCATGGCACGCCAGGTGGACAGCCAACGTTCCGCCGCCGTCCAGCTCACCGATATCAGCAATCAACGATTGCAGGTCCATCGGATCATTCCAATAGCGATAGACGGCGGCCAGACTCGTCGGGCCGCAACTAGAGTCGTTGGGTTGAGATTCAATTTCAACCTGTAAAGCGTGTTTCATTTGAGACAACTTAGCAGTGATTTGTTCCATTGCTAAGTTCAATTAATAACCGAATCATCGCGTCGACCGACGACAGGTTGGCCGTTTCCGTCGCCGTGTGGTAGGACGTTGTCGGTAACTGCAGCGTTGTGCCCGTGACGGCACCACCGGTTGCGGCAATCAGTCGCCCCAGTTCCGTTCTACCGAGTGACAACTGTTTCTCGCGCGCCGCGTTCTGAGATTGGATATAAGCGTCTTTAAAGCGATAGCGGATATGCAGGTCGACACAGGTCTCGCGCAGACGTTCGGTCAGTCCAACATCAAATCGGGCGTTGGCGTCTTGATTCCTCAACACAACGTCTTGCATCTCCAGATCCTGCAGGGTTGGAAAAGGACTCGTGTCTAGAACGATCAAGCGATCGGTCCTGCGGTCGTGACGCTGAAACCACTCGGCGGCAAATCGCCAACTTCGTGCCGATTCTTCGCCGGCGGTAAACATCGCCGTCCCCTGAAACCCGCAGCGGATCAACTCGATCAAAATCGCTACCGATACGACGTTATCTAATTGGGCCGCAATTCGGCCCTCCGATTCCTTTAATCGATCCAGAAACGATACCGGGGTTCCCGGCTGCAAAAACTCGAGGCCCTCGATCTCAAAAATCAAGTTCTTTCGCCGCGGACAAACATAGGACTCGGTGATCTGGCCGCTTCCCAGGTAGGAGCCGGCAAAGGGGCTGTGCGCCTGCACACGCTGGCCTCGAAATCGCCCGGCAATCAACTCCATAAATTGCTCAGAGATCGAGTCGCCGTTTAGCTCTCCACGGTTTCCCGCAATAAAGGCAGCGTACTGAAACTCGTTCGGCCCGGTGCATAACAGCCCGTGACGATCGATGTGCGCGGAAAGGTACATTCCGGTCGGATTGCTGCCCTCGGCAACGAGCAAGCCGTGATAACGTGTGACTTTGACCGGAAACTCCTCCAACTCCCTTCGCAGCACACGAAAAAACGCATCTTCCACTCCAACAACGGATGGCTCTCGAACCAAAGCGCGCAGCAGGTGCAGAAAATTGTCCGTTGCAAATTTGGTTTTGGGCAAATTGGGCTTTTCGTTCAAGTGACCGGTACACGCAGATGGTGTGAATCGCGAAACATTTAAGGAGGTACTCTATAAACGAAACAACGGACAATGTCAGGACGTGCCAAATCTGGGCGTGCCAAATCTGGGCGTGCCAAATCTGGGCGTGCCAAATCTGGGCGTGCCAAGCCGGGCCTGGCACGCCCCCGGGATGGTGACCTACATGTGACCATCAAGGCCGAACCTCCTGGTCATCCAGTAGCTCCATACCGGTTATTCATTTCGAACGCCCGAGGACTGGGCGGAGAATAATATCGCTATCCAGCCAAGTCGCCCGATGGCAAACGGCGTGCCAAAGTACGCATCGATCGACTCACCGGAACGTCAATCAGTAAACTCGAATTGACTTGAGACGTCTACTGCTCCACCTACTTGGCGAATCAGGCTACCGCTGCGTCAACGTTTGATTTTGAGTATCGGAACTCGTCAAGAGTTTCGATTCCTTCGGCAATTCACGAAAGTCTTGACGACCTCCGCTACATTCCCAACCCTAAAATTTAATCTTGACGAAGGACTAACGTTCCCAGCGCGGGTAGCGAAGCCCTTGATGACCTACGCTACGGGCCGGACCCTTAGGTCTGTTTCGGTGACCGATGTGACGACCTGTCTGCCCAAGCCGGCAACATTCTTTTCATGCCGGTGGAAAAACGTTTGCCAGATTGTGCGGCGACCTGTGCTTTAAATCTGAACAAAGGACTTGAACTTCGCCGCGGCCGTACGTTTTCGATTCAACATTCGCGGGACGTTTTGGCACGAAAAATGCCCGTTGGATCTTGCGACCGACCGGAAAATGGGTCAAACGTTTGACGCGTTTGCAATAATGTTCAACGTTTGGTCTGAACCATTTACGCGTGGCGGGTGTGCTGTTCTTGCTTCCCGCGCACGCTTTATCATAGCGACCCGCAAGGAACGGTAGCACGTTCTTTGCGGGTCGCGTTGTTTTGGCAATCGAATACTCGGAGTCTTGCCTTGGTCGGTGTTCTGTCGTTGCTGGTCACGTTGTCGTTGTCAATGATCGTCACCCGCGTCGCAGCGATGGCGTTGATGTTTACGGGGTTGTCTCGGGAAGCAGCCAAGTTCCAGGCTCGATCTGCGTTCACCGGATCCGGATTCACAACCCAGGAATCCGAGATGGTGGTCAGCCATCCTGTCAGACGGCAGATCGTGATGTTGCTGATGCTGCTGGGGAACGTAGGGGTCGCGACCGTCGCAGCCACGGTGATGGTCTCCGTAATGAGCACATCAAATTCAAGCCGACAGACCCAGGTGCTGCTGGGTGCGGTATTCGTCAGCGGCATCATCGGCCTGTGGATCTTTTTTTCAAGCCGCTGGGTCGAGCGGCATATGAATCGAGTCATTGCGTGGGCGCTAAAGCGATTTACCAACCTTGACGTCCGCGATTACGTCAGCCTGTTGGAACTGTCGCGAGGCTATGCGGTCACGGAAATGCTGGTGGAGCCAAAGGACTGGATGGCC
>JAGQPO010000967.1 GCA_020426665.1 Planctomycetales bacterium | reverse complement strand
ATATCGCACGGGTCATAGCAAACAGTCTGCCGAGACAATTTACCCGATCAGGCGAATTCCTAATCTTTACCGCACAACGAGCCGATGGCACCGACGACTTGTGGAAAGTCACCGGTGATAATGCAAACGGATTTACACTCCATCGACTCGACAGCTTCGCGGCCGAGCCCGGTCAACAGTGGCGTCCCCAAACGTTGTTGGGAACGAACACAGGCATGGTTTACGTCTCGATTCTGGAGCCTTCAGGAAGTTTTCCTGTCGTCGCCGTTGATCCTTTGGTTGATGCATCCTGGCAGGTCAAGCAACGCTTGGGAGCCTTCGTCAAAATCGAAGCTTTGGTGGAGGAGTCAAACGGACTTGAGACGTTTGCGGACAACACGTTAGGCCCAGTTTGGGAAACATGGGTTCAGATCGATTCTCCTCAAGGATCGCTGACGACCGAAGATGCGTGGTTCCACGTTTACGAAGCAGGCCAATTCCGCTCCTACACATTGACTGACGTGGTGCGAGAACTATTGGCGACGGGCCGCAATCGTTTGGCGTTGAAGCTTTCGATCCCCAGCAATGTGCATCTTGATTTGATCGCCTCTGTCGATTCGGAGAATCCCGCGGTTTCGATGGACGTCACGACCGAAACGATTGGTGTGGCGATTGACGTCTTCGACCACGCGGGTCGCCTGATTGCGGAAAACCAATCAGCGGTCGACATGCGAAGCATGGACGCCGGTACGTATTACGCGCGTATCCATCGCGACTCGACCGAGGCATTCGTCACTCAAGATTCCGCCTTGCCTTTTACCATCGCGTTCGATGCTCCTTTTGCCGGACAGAGTCGGCCTGTCTACGATCAAACGGATCGTGACCTCATTCGTGGTGGTGACGGCAATGATTTGTTAATCGGAAACGAAGACCTTGATCAACTATTCGGCGATAGCGGCAGCGATACTTTTGTTGTCAGCTACAACACGCTTTCTCTTCTTCCGGCGGATCAAACTCAAACGGAGGTTCGTGATTGGAATGCCGGGGAGGATCGTTTCATTATCGCCGCGGCTGCCAATGAAACCGGCGCCATTCTTTCCTTCGACATCAATCCGGTGGTCGAAATCCCAGATGTCGCTCTGCGATTGGCTATCGCACAAGAATTGGGGCTCACCGCATCGACCAACGATTATCAACTTTTGCGTCCTTTGCGAGCGAGTGATCTGGCGCGTCTGTCTCATTTGGACGTCACCCATGATCGCGGTGTGAAGACGCTGTTCGCAGAGAACTTCGATGGTTACTTGAACGGGTCGGACCTTGGCGGCCAGGGCGGCTGGATTGCCGAAGATGGCCGTGTGATTATCGATCAGGGAAAGGTGGCCAGCGCAGCCGACTCAAATTCGGTCGTCGCTCAGGTGCGTCAGCCTTTGGATTTGCGAGCCCTGGCGGCGTCAACATCGGGAATCATCACGCTGTCCTTTGATGTCCAAGCGACGACAACGTCTGGAAACTCAAGCGTCAGGATCGGCGATTTCGGTTGGCGAAACAACAACAACACGGGATGGGACTTCTTGCGAGTGGGGCCGACTGCGACCTTCGTCGGCGGCATCGGCCCTGTCGTTCGACTTGCCGTGGTGATCGACCTCGGGAATTCGCAAATCTATGGAACGTATGACTTTGCCGATGGCTTGGGGATTCGCGAAACACCTCGCTATGAGTTGACGTCGAGTATTTTGGCAACCTTTACGGATGTCGAGATCTATCAAGACCGGCGCACAAATCTCACAAACCGCGGACCGATGTTGATTGATAACATCGTGGTGACGCTTGATGATCGTATTCGAGACCTGACGGGATTGGAGTTTGCGCCCAATTTGGAGACGCTGGTTTTGTCGGGTAATTCGGTCTCGGATCTCGGCCCATTGACCCCCGGCCGATTCACTGGTGATGAATTCGACGACGGACTCATCGGGCTGACGATTA
>JAGQPO010000966.1 GCA_020426665.1 Planctomycetales bacterium | reverse complement strand
CGTTCGATTGGTGGAGCCGGCGGATTATTTTCGACAGTTCCTTTCGATCAGCACCGCGTTGCCCTCGGGCATGTTGTTCAGCAAAGAATCCCTGGACTGCGTCGGCGGGATGCGTGAAGATTGGAGCTTCCTTTGCGACTGGGATTTCTTCGCAAAACTGCTGTTGCGATGTGCCCGCAGGCGACAATTCGCTGCCTATGTCACGTCTGGTAATTTCGGGTGGCGATTGCACGACGACTCGACCACAACGACAAAATGGCGACAGCATTACCTTGAGCACGCCGAATTGATGCGGCTGTGGCGTGAATCGCTGGAAGGAAAGGACTTCGATTTGTTCGTCAGCCCCGCGGATCGCGAAAACTTTTTTCTGCGCGGTGATCTGTATCGAAAGAAACGTTTGATCGACGACGTTTCGCAGATCTCGGCGACCGAATTCAGTGCGTCGGTGTCCTGGTTCCGCAACAATTTGAATGCGTCCATGCAGCGCAAGATCGTTCGCCGGGCGGGACGAAAGATCTTGAAACGCAAAATTCAATCGGCATTCGGTGCGGAGGCTCGCAAGTCTTCCGCGTCGCCGCCGGCTGTTTCCGAAAACGAATCGGTTTCGGGAGATTGGACGCCCGAGTTGGTGATCACAGGATTGCACGGTGACCCGGACGTCGCGCCGTGTCGAAACAGTCTTGTCATCCCATACGACAACTCGATCAATTTGTGGCCGGTTCGCCATCAGGTGCACTCGAAGGATCGAATCCGTATCACCAACCCCAATCTGAATCGTTTCTTTCACCTGACCGTCGCGGAATGTTTTAAGTACGTCAAACCGGGCGCGGAAGTCGAATTTGTCTTCCACGACAATCAACACCTGACTTGGTTCGGGTTAAAAGCCGTCATCAATCAAGTCGCAGCGGGCCGTTTCGAAATCGTTCATCAAAGCCAAAATCCACGAGTCGGCACCGAGAAAGGGTTTTCCAAATGGAGTCTGCGGTATCGATGCACAGGGCAGGATGCACGATGGCATTCCGAGCCAATGAATGGGCTGACGATCGGTGTTTTGACCCTCGGCGATCGAATGGAAGAACTCAATCAATTAATCAACACGGCGCGCACGCACTGTGATGTCCCCTACGAGATCGTCTTGATTGCTCCAAAATCGATTGAAGCCTTCGAGGGCCATGACGACGTCCGCCAAATCCAATTCAGCGAGCGCGATGACCTTGGCTGGATCACACGCAAGAAGAATCTGATCTGCGGTGGAGCCAAGTATTCCGACATCGTCGTCTGTCATGATCGATTCGAATTCACAGAATCCTTTTTCGAAGCGTTCCATACCTGGGGCTGGTCTTATGGAATTGCCGCCGTCCGATTGCAATTGCCCGACGGGAAACGCGCCCTCGATTGGGGCGTCGTCCAGGGCGACAACTTCACTTGGTGCAAAGGTGGCCTGTTAAACTACCGCGATTATTCTCGGTTCAGCTACGTTCCCGGCGGCGTCACTTTGATCCGCAAATCGTTTTGGGAACAGTTCCCCTGGTGTGAAGACCTGTATTGGAACGAACACGAAGACGTCGAACTGTGCCGGCGCATCCAGCGAACCGGGGCGCGCATCAGCTTTTTCCCAGGACTGATGATCGCAACGCGAGACCGTTGGGTCGATGAAAATCCGTTGATCGAGTTCTCAGATCAGACCGATCTCTGATTTCAAACCAACGTTCGGGCTCGACGCGGCAAACATACCGCTGCATCCCAATCGATCCAGATGCGCTAACAACCGCCGGATCAAACATACTGGCGTACCGTCATCGCCCGACACGTCGCCAAAGTTTGTTTGTCAATCCCCTTGGTCACAGCAACGATTCGATTACGTGTGTGGATCGAGAACGGTTGGCCTCCCGTTGACTCGGCGGCAAAATGCACGGCTTTGGCAACTGCTTCGCATTGGGTGTCGTGGAACATCATCACAAATCGATCTTGATTCAAAAAAGGCAAAACCGATTGAACATCCAGAACCGGTTGCTCGCCAAAATGTCCGCCGTCGATAAAGGCGAAATCTAATTTTCGATCTCCCAGCAAACCCGGGACTCCCTCGGGGCTGCAAGCGATTCGATAGTCCACATACGGTTGAATCTGCAATGCCGCCGCTCCTTCCATCGCAAATTGCAACCCGCGAGGAAGTTGGTCGTGCTGGTTTTCCGCTTGCAACCGACTGAGCTTTTCAACATGCGTTTGCGTTGAAGCATGATCATAGATGAAATCTTCCATCTCTTCTTCGATATAGGCATCGGCACTGATCAGGTGGCCGTTGGTCTTTTCGAAGGCGGTTGCAATGAAAAAGCTGCTGAACCCAAAAGCGGTGGCAATTTCATAACCGCATTTCAGACCATTTGCCGCGACCAAATAGTGCATCATCATCCCTTCTTCGAATGTCAACGAATAGGGAAACTTTCGGTCTTTCAACCGATACATCCAATCCAGTTCATCAAACGCGATCTGGTTCGGAAACAGGACCGGGATCAGTTGGTCGGTGATCGGGACCATGCGGGGACGCAGCTCTTGGGCCAGTTCCACACGTTTGGGATGCCACGTCGGAAGCATCGCAAGATTTTGGGCTTCAACACGAAGATGATCGATTTCGTGTTGGCTGCCCGCCTGACGTTGCTCAATCGAATCGATTTTCTGGCGATACAACTCCAGATTCGCAGCCAGCGCACCCTGATGCTCCAGCTTTGCAAGGCATTGATTCAATTCGCCCTGCAACCGCTGGATTTGTTGCTCGGCCGACTCCCGTTGCTCGGCTAGCTTCGTTTTCAACCGTTTGCCGCGGCGGAAATTACTGGCGGCAATCGCCAGCGAGACCACCGAGGCGATGGTCGCAAAATACGTCAGGTACATCATCAAGCGATCAGCTTGCCACGGCAGCGGATCGTTCGAACAGCGAGACGACCGGAGGCAATTGGACGTCCGGACCGTTCATTTCATGCATGTCGCAAACCTTGGTTCGGATCAGGACTGGTGCACCATTGTCAGAGATCAAGTAGTCTCCGGACCAGGTGATAACAATCAAATCCGATCCGCACAGTTTGGGATAAACGCCTTCAGGGAAATCCGAGATGGTTTGAGCCGTATCTCGGAAAATCGATGCGTCTTTGTTCTCGTGAATCACTTGCAGCAAGTATTGGCGATAATGCTCGGCCGATGCCTTGTCGCTGACCAATAACTTATTGCCGACCAAACAAAACGGAGCAAAGTCGCTGCCTTGGGGAGACTTCAGAAATTCCAACGTGCCTTCGATCACGCCTGGGCAGGTGCTGTTCAGAATGTCATCCAGAATCATGATGCCGCCGGGCACCATCAATTGAGACACCAACTGAGAATCGCTGAGCACTTCATCGCACAAGTGACCGCCGTCGACGCTGAACAATCGAAAGCCTTCCGGGGCAACTTGGCGAACGCGTTCGGGGGTCAGCTTCGTGGAATCTTCTTTGATTAGCGTCAGTTTGCCGGCCGTCGACGCCTCCAGATTGAATCGATTTTCGACGCGTCGAGCGAATCCTTCAGGGTCCGGCGAATGGACGAAAGAATCGATCCCCACGACTTTTTCTTCAGGCCGACTCAGCAGCCCCAGCAGGTACAGGTACCGTCCCTGCCAAACACCGATTTCGCCAAGGTTACCGTCCAAGCCGTCTTCGATTTGCTTCATCCCCAACAACGCGGTGATGTAAGCGGCACTCTGCCAAAGCCAACCCGGAGTGTTTCGATGTCCGATGTTGACGTAATCGTCCAGTGCAGCTTTTTGTTCAGATGACAACATGTTAGATAACCTATTTGATGCGGTTAAAGGCGGAGTCCGTTTGCGGGATGGGTAAGCTAGCTGGCATCGAAGATTCGACGCAATGTCACTTTATGGAACCCTCACGCCGCTGCGGCGTCGCTTTGATCACGTTCCAACGGATCATGGACGTTTTGGCGGCGCAATTGATCCAGCGTGACCGACGGCATAACGCCGCGAGAGTAGATTTGCATCCATTGCGCAAAGTGACAGAGGGCCATGTTTCCGTTGTCCCACAGCATCCCCAGCCTTTGGTCCACGTTGTAGTTGTACTTTGGCCAGAACAAATCGATCATGTCACGATCAATGACGACAAACCGATCGGCAAGCATTCGCCACCATTGATTCAGATCACCGGTGACGCGAGTTCCCGTCCGCTGCAAGTAACTGCGACACAGCACCACTTCGGGCGTCGGCTGCTGGAGCATTTCACCGAACTGTTCACAGACTTCGAATGTTATTTCAGGGCCGCACAAGCCGGGCGACCAGTATGTCAGCAGATCCGCTGTCGTGCCGAACATCATGATGTCGGACGGGTGGTAGGGGATATACAAACGAGTTGCAAAATCAACGACCACAAAACGTTCTCGTTGGCCAGTGGACTCGTTAACAGGAAACTGCATCAACAAATCGCTA
>JAGQPO010000965.1 GCA_020426665.1 Planctomycetales bacterium | reverse complement strand
TAGTCGTTGATCGCTCCGCGATCAATACGTTTTGATCGCAGAGCGATCAACTAAGGCTGGTCGTTGCACTATCGCGTCGAGTAACGAATTTCCGGCGCGAAATGCAGCTCGGACGCCGCGTGATCGGGCAACGCGTTTTGCAGATCGATGCACTCTTTTTGTCGAACCGGATTCGCGCCGTCGACGATGTGTGTCACCAGCGCGACCACCAATTCATTGCGTCGGTTCTCGGTTGCCCGCTTATTAAACAGGTGTTTGATCACAGGAATCTTGCCCAGTTTGGGCACCACGGCGGTGGTGTCCGAGTCGTTTTCTCGAATCAGCCCGCCGATGACCAAGCCGCTTCCATCGGGCATCAAGACGGTTGTGGACACCTGTGTCGTGTCCTCTTCGGGGAATCCGCTTTCGGTGATCTTCCCACCGGATACTTTTGGTAACACGGTCATCAATATGTTGCCGTCCTGGGTGATCACGGGCGTGACCTCCAGAACGATGCCGACGTCAAGGAATTGCACGTTCTGGATCGTGGCGGTTTGCGTCGTCGTTGAAACGGCGTAGGGTAACCGTTGGCCGATTTGAACCTTGGCGGTTTGACGATTCACAACGCTAACCTTTGGCGAAGCCAATGTGCGTGAATTCGTGTTAATGTGAATCGCTTCGATCAGGTGCCCGACGTCTGTACCGGCAATCCGAAATGCCATCGACGGTCCCTCGGGGTTCTCATCCGCAAAATTGGTGCCTTCCAAAGTCACCTTCGCGCCGGACACCCTCGCAATCGCACGCAAGTTGACTCCGTGACGCTCTTCATCGCTCAGGTCGATTTGCAGGACGTGGGCTTCGACCAATACCTGACTCGGCGGGATGTCAACTTGGGCGATGTATTGCGCGATGCGTTCGTGACTTGCGTCGTTGTCCTCGACGATCAACAGTTCGCGTGTTCGAAGTTGATCGACCGCGTCGGCTTCGGTGGCAAACACCTTTCCGATTGGAGAAAGCAATCGATTGACGACCGGTTCCATGTCGCGCGCCGACACATAGTTGAGCGCGTAGACCTGCAAGCGACGACCCTGGACTTTCGGATCCAGGACCACTTCGGAGTCGGCGCTGGTGACGTATAGCAGATTGCTAGACTGATGCCATTGGAATCCGGCGACGCCAAGAATCGCATCCAGCACTTCCTCCAAACGCGCACCACGAATGCTGACCGTAACCAATCCGGCGACCTCGGGACCGATCACAAGATTTAACTTGTGATACTCTGCGATCATCCGCAAAATATCGCGGATGTCGGCGTCCGTTGCCACAAGGGTCACCAGATCGCCTTGCTTTTTGATCGATGCACGATCCGTTGCGGGTACCGTCTTTATCGGAATCGCAATCGGATTCTCGATCGGCAGCGGTGCCGACAGGTTTCCGTCAAAGGGGCTTTCCGATTCGCTGTCCGTCTCCACTTGGGCTGCGACTTGTGCAACCCGTCGCGACGACGGTTGAATTGTACCGACAACTAGATCCGTCAAATGCGTTTCCGGTACCGTACTTGTCGTCGCGACTTGACGGTGCGTGACTGGTTGTATGTTCTGTTGACGTTCGCCATTGATGGGCGATTGATGGACCGCCAGCGTCGGTGGAATTTCCGAGTGTGAAACCCGGATTTCATTAGTCCTTGGGCTCGCGTAAACCGGTATGGCAGGAGCAGCCGACAAGGCCATTGATCGGCCGCCAAAGTTTCCCATCGGCGGTGTTGCTACAGGAGGCGGCGCTTGGATGTGAAGTGATGACGCGTTGTTGACCGTGGATTTGGAAACTCGGTCGCCGGACGCCGTCATCGGTGAGCGTGGTTGAGGGCTAAACGGTTGCGGCTCAGCAATACTTACAGCCGCAGGTTGCATCAACTCGGGTGTTTTGCCGGCGATCTCAAGCCTTGGCTTCGCTGCCAGACCACGACGCGGCCGATGCACCGACTCATTTGCCGGTGGTGTGATGTCGGACGAATTATCAAAGGACGCGGAGGTTCCGATTCCAGTTGCCGGTCTTGGGCCCGTCGGATTCGCAACGATCGTGTTCAATGGCCGCGTCGGATCGGTTCTTTCAGCCACGTTTCCCGCACCATTTGTATCGGCAACCGAAGCAAGTGGAATCGGCATGCTGCCAATGGGTTCGACAAGCGGCGTCGGAACAGATGGTGCCGGGAGCACGATTCCGGCAACGCGATGACCTTCGATTTCGCCTGACTCATCCGTCTGCTTTATGGCTTCCGCTTGGATCGGTCGATGCTGCACATCGCTCGCGGTCGGTTGGTCGTTCTCTGATTGATTCCAGCCCTCCGGCATCATCGGAATCGCGGCAAGTGGAACGAAGTTGGGTGTTGTCGCGACACGACGAAGGGGTGATGGCGGCGAAAGTTCGGCAACATCGTGGACGTTAGGAAATGATTCCCTGTCGGACTCAATTGGCACTTCGGCACCCGCCAACTCGATCACAGTCGCTGCGGAATCGACAAGTCCACCGGCCAGTTGGATGGCTCCGTCGTGAACCGGTGGCATCACTTCGGAGAGGTTTTGCGTTTCCGATGTGGGTTTTTTGAATTCGATGCGACGGGCGGTTTTGCCGGAAACTAGACGATCACTTTCGGCCGCCGATTGATGGACAACCTTGTGCTTGCCACGCACGATTTGTATCGGTTTAGTCGCCAATCTCCGCTGGGCTTCCGCGTTCTTGCTTTGCGTCGGATCATTTGCCGTCAAAACTTTTGCCTTCGGCCGAGGGGCCAAAGTCGCTGGAGTACCGAGCGTAACGACGGTTTTGACAGTCGAGTCGTTGGTGTCAGCGGTCTGCGCGCAGGGGATCATCACCACACAGATGGTTCCGATGATCGCCAGGGACAAAATCCGCATTCGATGTGCTTCCTTGCACCAATTCACTTCGAAGCCGGCAATGTGATCCAGGGGCCTAAAAACCCGATAACCCACACAATCGGCACAAACCTACACGATGGAGGTATCGGCGTCTGTCCGGCCGCATCAAAGAAAAACCGGCCAAGTTACGTGAAATAGCACAGAATCAAGGAGTGACGTGGACCCCCTCGGGCGAAACCATCAGAATTTTTATCCCCGGAGTGACCTCTTCGCCGGTCTGCATGATTCGTCCGTCAATCAAGGCAGCTCGATCAGGGCCATCGAAACTTCCGTAGATCGCACCCACTTTTAGGTGTTTCAAGGGTTCCGGCGCTGAGGACGGTACCGACTGTGGGGCGATCGCTGGTGACGCCGGTATGATCGCCGGGCGGGCGAACAGATTGGTCGTGAAGATTTGATCAGCCGATAGCGCTGGCAGATCCTCACGGGAATGAAACCGCTGCATCGTTTCGTCGTTCCCGTTGACTGCAAGTCGTTTTGCAGTCGGTTTCAGCGACACCACCGAGACCGCCGGTTGCGAACTCTCGGTTGCCGACGGCTTACCACCGGATGGTGACATTGTGATCGCCAGCAACAGCACGACCAGCAAGATGGCAATGATCACCAACTGTTTTTTCTTTTTTGCCGCAGCCGGATCCATCACACGAGATTGATTAGTCGGAGCTCCCTTGGATTCAGTTTTCATCGTCAGCCCTCCGTTGCAGCAACTTGGCTGCCGTCGTTTCCTGACCGGCAAACGGCGCGCGCAATGAAAGAGTCGCCAGACAAACGACTGGCCGGCCTTCGTCACTGCTGTATCGATCGCCAAGATTGGATTGACCACTTCGAACCAGGCGAACTTCGTCGCACCAGATTGGCATTTTCTGATCCGCGATCTGTTGAAGGAATCTGCAAACGTCGGCGTATGTGCCTTGCGACTCGCAGCGCAGTTCGATCACGGCGACGCGAGTTCCGTAGTGTGTTGTTCTGCGTTCCAACGCGGTCATCTGAACATTGGTTGCTGCGGCCACGGATTGCAGATTCTGGCGAATGCTTTCCCACGAACGCTCCTCCGGTAACCACTCGGCGATGTGTTCGATTCGCGAATCAAAATCACTGCGACGGTCGGTCGCGCTTTGAAATCGGTTTTGCATTCGATGACGACTTGAAACCAACTTGATTGCGTCATCGATTTGTGATTGAGTGTGATAGCGGTCCGACGCAAGTGAATCGGGATGGATCCATAGCCAGGTTATCAGTCCGATTAGTGTGACGGCACAGGTACCGCACGCGAAGTGGCTTCTCAGTGGTGTACTGAGCATTCGCAAATGCCATGGCACCTCGTTGGCGACCGCCGATCGATTCCGGTGGTTTGAAAAGAATCCTTTCATGGCACCACCTTGGTCGAAAGCGGAACGGCGCCGACTTGAATGAGCGCTTCCTGCCAATTGCCGTTTGGCGTGTTCACTTTCAAGTCCTTTAGACGCTCGATCCTTTCCAATCGCTCATTCCATGGCATCAGCACGTCACGACGATGCGCCCGAACGGTCAATGAGAAACTTGGCTCGGCCCATGACGGCGCGGTCGGCGCAGCAACGTCATATTCCACCGGCAATTTGACTTCGATGGACTGGACATCCAAGTGTCGATCCGGAGGAAGCGGGCCGTTTGGGTGAGTGGCAGTCGCAACAGCACCAAGAACTTGCATCGCGCTATCATCCGGCTTTGCCGATTCAACCCACTGGCACCACTTTTCCAACAGCGTGTTTTCTGTTTCTAGTAACTCGGCTCTCTGGCGAAGTTGGCCGACCGGTTCGGCGAGCGCGATGATTGCCGTGTTTCGCTGGATCATTCTGCGGCCGCGAGTCCATAGCGCGATGGACGTACCGATCGCAATGGACAGCAAAACGAGTAGTATCGATGACCATCGGTTCAATGCACGCTGCGATTGCCTTCGGGCACGATAGCTGGGCGGCAGCAATTCAAAATCCTGCCAGCCGTCCAAGTCTTCGTTGCATCGAAAGATGTCAAGCTGATCATTGAACTGGACGTCCGTACCCGGCGGTGTCTGGGGTGTCGATGGACGCTCGGGAACAAAATCGATTCCCACCGTCTTCGCTGATTCGATTACCGAGTCGCGGGTCATTGGCCATACCCTTTGCTGGATCCACGAGCCGCAGCCATCGCCAACGACAACGCCCCGGCGAACGATGAGTCCAATCGCCGCACGAAATTTTCGTCGCGATTAGCCAGCTTGGAAAGTGTCGCCGGACGATTCCGCCCGATGTAACTCCAGAGGGCGACTGGCGTGTTGGTCAGCGTTGCGATTGTCTCGTCAACGCCATCAATTTCCGCAATCGGTCCGGCAATGAGAATCGGTTTTTTGCTGACACGACTCATATCGGCGTGTGCCGCATAGCGAGCCGTCGCCCGAAATTCGGTCGCGATTTCAGTCAGATAGGGACGCAAAGTGTGGGCATCAAGCGGACGATCCGCAGTCACCAGACGAAGAATTCGATTTGGGACCGACGGCAACGTTCGCGTCAAACCGACCCCCGTTTTGTGACGGACTGCGATCAAAGCGGACCCGTGATTGAGCCACAGAACACATTGGGCGTCGACGCCCGTCAAGGCTCTGGCGGCGTGGGCAAGTGCGACGCCGTGAGGTAGCACCGATTGAACGTTGTAGCCGCACGCGGCTACCAAGTCGGCGATTTGGCAGACGGTTCGTTCCGCCGTCGCGGCGATCACATATTGGTCATCGATGCACGGTTTGCCATGGTGCAATCCAACAACCGGCCAATGACACAGATGCGCCGGACTTTGAAAGATCGATTGGGCGAACATTTCGCTGCACCGCAGACGGGATTGTGCAAGTTCATGCCCCGCGATCGTCTGGTAGTGCGTCCAGGCGATGGGCAGCGCGATGGCGACCAGATTGTTCTCGCCTTCGATACAGCGCGGCAACCGTTCTGGGATCACTGCCATGACCGAGCGTAACCATTCCGGCGACAACTCCTGATCAAGCTTCGTCGGAAGCGAGAATTGGTAGCGGTCTGTCCAGGCAAACTCTCCGCCGGAATGGTGAATCTCACGCAGTGTCGCGATTCGGACGGCTTGTTCGCCGATGTCGATCCCGACATACGCCGATTGTTTGTGGGAAAACCATGTCGTGCGCGGACGC
This sequence comes from Planctomycetales bacterium, assembly GCA_020426665.1. GTDB lineage: Bacteria > Planctomycetota > Planctomycetia > Pirellulales > Pirellulaceae > Stieleria. Next base: position 264 of record JAGQPO010000965.1, on the reverse strand, counting down.
TGACGAGCAGGCGTCAGAGAAAGACACTCGTCGTCCGGCGTTGAAGGCGTTTCGATGGTAGGCAACGACATGACTGGCGGCGGAAGTAACGATTGAAATGTTTATCAAAAGGGATCTACGTCACGGAGATGGTTGATTCAACCGATTGCCACCGCATGCTCCCGGGCGACGACTCCCAGTCACAGGCCGGGCTAGCGCGACCGTTGCAATTGTTAAAACAAGACCGGGCCGCCACGCCCCCCGAACGCTCGCGCGAGTCGGCTG
>JAGQPO010000964.1 GCA_020426665.1 Planctomycetales bacterium | reverse complement strand
CCACCCAGTGATGTCACACGCCTTGCGAAATTCATCTCAAGTCTTCACGTCGGCATGCGGAAGTCATCGCGCGATTGAATGCCCTGGATTTCTTCGGCCAAGGGCCGTTCACATCCATAGCCTGGGGCCAGCCGACGGAGCGACAGCGACGCGGCGTCGCCCCAGGAGAACGTGCATTTTAGGATGATTTGATTGGCCAAAGGTCAAGCACATCGTCACATACTGCGTGAATCGTTGTGTATGGCCGTTGGCCAAACCGCCGCATGTGGCACCGATACCTTGGGCGATGCCCAAGGCTGTGGATGTGGACGGCCGTTGGCCGATATCGCAAGGCAATGCGCTGTGGAGGAAACATGCTAAGCTGGACGGTCCCTTCAGCCGCCCCTTTTTTGCCGCGCCACTAGGCATAACCCGCCGCAGACAGCGATTGATAGACAATCAGCGCCGCAACGTATGCCAACACCGTCATGTAGACAAATTGAAAAATGGCCCATCGCCAACTACCGGTCTCACGTTTGGTCACCACCTGAGTCGGCAAGCATTGCATCGCCAGCACAAAAAACACCAGAAGACTCAAACCAGTCGCCGTGGAAAACACTAACGTGCCGTCGGCATGGCGTTGCCGCCGCAGCGTATCGACAAGCCCGGCCGGTTCCTCGGCCCCGTCTTCGCCCAACCCATAGACGATCGACAGGGTCGACACCAAAACTTCGCGAGCGGCAAACGACGTGATGATCCCGACATCGATTTTCCAGTCAAAGCCCAGTGGAGCAAAAATGGGTTCGACCAATCGTCCGCCTCGACCGGCAAACGAATACTCCAACGCCGCGCGTGACTGTTCCAGTTCCGTTTTAAAGGTTTGATCCTCGGGCAACTTGGGATACGTCGCCAAAGTCCAAAGCACCACCGAGATCAACAGGATGGTCGTTCCGGCACCACGCAGAAACGCCATCGCGCGTTCGACGGTTGTGAACCAGGCGTTGCGAAAGCTGGGCATCCGATAGTTGGGTAATTCCAGCACCAACGGCGCGGCTTCGCCGGGGATCACCGTCTTCTTTAAAACAAACGCGGTCCCGAGCGCCGCGAACAAACCCAACAGGTACGCCCCGGCAAACATCAACGCCGCTTTCCATGGACTGTCACCGAACAGCAACGCGGCGATCATCACGTAAACCGGCAACCGCGCCGAACAGGTCAGCAACGGTAAAACCAAAACCGTCGCCAATCGATCACGCCACGTTTCAATCGTTCGGGCTGCCATGATGCCGGGAATCGCACACGCGTGTGCGGACAACATCGGCACGAACGCTTTGCCCGGCAACCCGACGCGACGCATCACGCGTTCCATGACAAACGCGCCACGCGCCATGTATCCCGAATCTTCCAGCAGCGTGATGAAAAAGAACAGGATGCAGATCTGTGGCAAAAACACGACGACGCCCGCGATACCGCCGATCACCCCGTCGATTGCAAGACTGCGAAAATCCTCCAACGGCAACGTGGCAATCAACAACGAGACGCCAACGGCAATGGACGTTGATAACCGCGACCACTTGGTCTCGTTCAACCAATACGCAACCGCAAAGACCGCCATCGATATCAGTGACGCGATCGGAAACCACAACATCGTGTGCAATGGTTGCGACGGCAATAGATTGCCGACCACGTCCCCGACCCAACCGAACCCGTCTTCGATTGCCGACATTGGAACGTCGGCAAGCGAAAAGATCAGGAAGAAAACCGAAAACATCACCGCCAATAATGTTAACAAACCGATTCCACGTGACGTTAATAGCCGATCCAGCCATTCCAATTTGACGCCCTTGCCCGGCGCCTGGCTGACCGATGAAGCCGCCACGCCGTCAGCCCATTCGAACCGTGCCGCGAACGGACAGCCCGTGCAATCCGCGACACATGAACTTCGAGCAATGGGCAGAATAGGATTGACCGGCTTGGTCAATTCATAAATCGCTTCACGCAGCTCCCCAAGACCACGGCGTTTGCGTGCGCTCACACCAATCACCGGGCACCCAAGTCGTTCACGAAGATCGTCAAACTTGATGGTGACCCCGGAAGCCTCTGCGGCATCGATCAGATTGACTGCAACAATCGTCGGCAGATTCAACTCCAATATTTCACTGGCAAGAACCAACGTCCGCGCAATGTTCGTCGCGTCGACAACAACGACCACTGCATCAGGTCTGCGGTTGAGTTCATCTTTGAACTCGCCACGGATGCTACGCGCGGCGACCTCTTCCTCGGGACTGGCCGTCTGCATGCTGTACAGTCCCGGCAAATCCACCAACTCGATCTCGGCAGAAGCCTGGCAACACGAGTCTTCGTCGACCGCTGAAACCCGAAGCGGCGCCTTTCGCAAATCAACCGTGATGCCAGGATAGTTTGCGGTCTTGGCACGCATCCCTGCCAACGCATTGAACAGCGACGTCTTCCCAACATTCGGGTTCCCAACCAACAGGACGACCGGACGAGACGACGTGTCGCCCGAACCGACGAGCATCGAATTTGCAGCCGGGCTGGTCAATGGAATGGCTCTAAGGAACGACTTTGACTAGTAAGCCGCCGAAGTCGATGGCGAACCGTAAGATGATTCACCCCCGACTGGTGTGACTTTTACCAGCTTTGCCAGCTGACGCGATAACCCCACGCGCGACGTGCCGATCCGCAACACCATCGGGTCACCTTGACCAACCAGTTCAACGATCCGGCCTTCACAAAGGCCGATCCGTTTCAGACGAACGGCATTTTCTCCTTCCGCAAAAACCTGGTCACATCGGTAACGACCGGCAGAAGCATCGGCGAGCGTGGTAGGTGGGGCCTGAACGATTGCCATCAAATTCGACCTTCCGGCGCGGTGGGCGTGGGACGCTGCGGATGCAGCAAAAGGCGGGAAATGAGAATCACTCTCAATAGCATGACAGCCCGAGAACCCGTTGTCAAGATGCGGAAAGAGTCAGGTTCCAGGTTCCAAGTTCCAAG
>JAGQPO010000963.1 GCA_020426665.1 Planctomycetales bacterium | reverse complement strand
AAAAATGGTGTTCGTTTCATTGGCGGTACCGCCTCCGTTCCGGTCGTTACCGGCGTAGATCAGGTCTGCATGGAGTCCACCGACCAGGAGGTCATTTCCAGCAAAGCCGACCAGCGTATCGGGGCCGGCTCCGCCGAACAGTTCGTCGTCGTCGATACCACCGCGCAAGATATCGGCGTGATCGGGGGCCGCAGACGGCGCGGTCGCCTCGGGATTTTGCAAGTCACCATACATCCGATGGGTTTCACCCAAGACGCCCTGGTCATTCAGACTGTCACCGGCCAAGACAACGTCGGAACCCCATCCGCCGACCAACGTGTCGCTACCGGATCCGCCAAAGATTGCGTCGTCACCTTCTTGCCCATCGATGAAGTCGTTTCCAGAATCACCGTGAATGGTGTCGTCGCCGGTGCCGCCGAACACGGTGTCGAATCCGACTCCGGCAGAAATCACATCGTTGCCCCCGACACCATGGATCACGTCATCACCACGGCCGCCATCGATCTGGTCGGCACCGGCGCCGGCAAGTGCCGTAAACACAGATCCGTTGTAGGTTCCGATATCGCCGATCAAAACATCGTTACCAAATTCACCCAGCAGTCGGTCGTTGCCGATGCCGCCGACGAGCGTGTCATCGCCTTGCTGTCCGAACAAGATGTCGTTTTCGGAACCACCGTCCAGTTCATCATTGCCGATGCCGCCGAGCAGTCGATCGTCATCTGCGCCACCGTCCAGGGTATCGTCGCCTTCTTCGCCGTATAGCTCGTCGGCACCACTTCCACCGCGGAGTGTATCGTTACCCTCTCGTCCGAACAGTTGGTCGGCACCCGCACCTCCGTCTAGGCTGTCGTTGCCGGACCCGCCACTGAGGAAATCGTCATCATCGCCGCCAAAGGCCGACCCGCCGGCCGGTCCCAGAATCAAGGTGTCCTGTCCGGATCCACCGTAGAGCTGTGCCGGTCCGCCACCAGCGACGAGCCGGTCATTGCCGTCACCCCCGCTGAACTCGATCGGGATCGTCACGGCCGGATCGACAATGATCACATCATCACCGCCCAGCCCATCGGCAACGATTTTCACGAAAGTCTGATCACCAGTATTGGGAAACTCTTCACGTCGACCATTGGATTCGATCGCAACCCCGGCACCGAAGGGGACGATCAACAGGCGATCACTCTGTTCGGTAGTACCAAGGCGAAGTGCAGGCCCCGAGGGTGGATCAGCCAAACTTAGGTCGGTTGGCGATTCTTCAGTCTCGACCATTCCCAACGGCGGCGGGGTTAACGTTCGATCCTTTGGCTTCTCTTTGATTACCAACGACGCCAGAGTGTAATGTTGATCAATGATTCTGAGCGTCGCCTCGGCGAGCTTCGAGTAAAAGGAACTCCCTCCAACACCGACAGATAAGAAGAACTCGGCAAAGGCATACAGTTCCGCACTTACGTCGAGTCCGTGGTCGAACAGCGCGTCCACACCCTGTTGACTGTACTCCAGTAATGATCTTCCACGCAGTCGATCCATGCCGTCGTTGGCGCGAAGGTCAGCAAAATACTCTCCTCTGAATCCCCCGCCCACACCGGCAGCAATATGCACGTTGCTGACAAACGGCGTGGCGTCGGCAATTTGCAGCAGCGGAGCGATTGAGGCGGTCCCCACTTCCGCTGTAATTCCGATTCCGATTTGAGCACTCGCCTCACGACCAGGTTTATCGAGGATGTAGAGACCATCCAATAACCGTTGTTCGTCGTCCCTACCCTTGGCGATGTATTGCTCTAGACCGTAGGTGTCGTATCCAAAGTCCATGTCAACGTTGACGGAGAAGTCAATCGCGGCCGATACCGTCGCGAAACCAACCGTGCCAAACGGGATGCGGCCACTGTATTTCACATCGAGCGGCGGCAGATCAAATGTGATGAGATCCATTGATGTGCCAGTGAGCAGAGCGAACACAGCACTTGGGTCACTTAGGAGAGGGTGACTGAGTCCGAAATCGCCGTCGTCGTCGCCAAACGATCCGTCAAAGTTGATTCCCAGTGGATTCCCTCCTGAGTCCTCGGGGCACGAGACGAGAGGTTGGCTGCACGACATGTTAAGGGTCGATTGATAAGCATTGACCTCATCCGGAGTCGCTTGAGACAAGATTTGCTGGTGGATATCGCTCGCAGTGATCCCTGACGGAGAAAGCGGCAACCCCTTACCGACTAGACCGGCCTGAAACGCAACACCGATTGGCAACGTGACCGAACCAAAGTCAAGCCACTTAGCATCCGCAGCAGCTAGCAGGGCCGCAAAGAATCCTCGGACAGAATCTACCCAATCCCGTACTTCTTTATAGTTGCTATAGTCGAGCGAGTAACTTGCCAAAGACCCCAGCAAGCCTTGCCAGGACGTATCGCCTTCTAACAGCGACAACCGCCGGTACCCGGCGTCTCCGACACGGTAATCGGCAATGAATTCATCCCAAATGTCGACCGTTTCTAGTGAGTCATCGATCATTTCGATGATCGGCTCAACAAACTGTTTGAGGTACTGTGCGAAGTCGATCTTCACCCCGGAGATGGTGACCGTTGGCAACGGAACCCCTGTAAGACTTAGCCCCGAAGCTGCCGGACTGGGCTCACCGGCTTGCGTCGATATTTCCCAATCGACTTGAAGGTTGGCGCGCAGCCACTCTGTCTGACCCGCGGCCCCGCCCTTTGTCGCCGACAGCCCGAGGTCCATATCGATCATTGCATTAACCATCGACGCGATCTCTAAGTCACCGCTAGAAAGTTGTCCTGCGGTGACCGTCCCAGGCGTCCCTCCCACGTCGATGATGAACGTTCCTGCAAAACTGGCCGTATCGGCAGTCGCGTCGACTTCCAACAGAGGCAACTGGCCGCGATAAACCGATGTATTGGGTAACTGGGCGGAAATCTCAATGACCAGGTCCCCCGCGTCGCCGTCTTCGAACCGGAGGTAAGCACCTTCCAAGCGAGAGACGCCGACGACCAACTTGGTATCAAAACGACTTTGCAATATGATCGGTGCATCATCTAGCTCGAAACCAAGTCCCGGCATCGCGCTCGAAAACGTGGGCGTCGATACGGTTCGCAGTCCTGACCCGAGGTCGACCGCGAATTCCACAAATGCCAACTGCGGATCAACATTGAAATCGACATCATCCAGGTCAACCAGCGAATCCCCGTTGCGGTCCTGAAGAAATCCGAGACTCGACAATTGATCGAATAGGGCGAGCCGGGCAGCCGCGACAGCATCGCCAGTGTCCAATCCAGTCGCATCCTCAAAAATCGGTTCCAGTTCGTCAAGAAAAAGCAAGGCGTCGTCGAGATTCGTGCCGACCAACGGCAGATCAAAATCGAAGACGCGTGTGGCCAGCTGGGTGCGAAGGTCGGCCACGAGTGCGCCCCAGCTCGTCTTCAACGCCGATAGATCCGACGACAGACCGAAGCCAGCAAGTTGGCCGCGGAAGTCGGGGACCACGATGGTGCTTGTAGCGGCTGCGTCAGACAAATCCGAGACGCTCAGGTCGTACAGGCCGATCACGCCACCAGAACCGGCGTTTACGGTTGTGAACGCAGCGTCCGCCATCCCCGTGGCATCTGCCATCACGCTCAGCAGTGCCAATTCATCGACACTCACACGGCCCTCCGTGACCACCGCTGTTCCAGGCAAAACATCTGCCGCGAAGACAGCCGGACTCACGAGTGGTCCTTCGCCGTCTTCGTCCAACGCCACAACTCCGTTGGTTGCCGTGATTGCTAACGCACCGACGTTGGTGTCGAACGTCAGTAAGGTAGCGCCCACAAATGCCGTCGCTGAAATCGAAGTGGAATCGGGAACCAAAAATCCACTGGGCCTGAACGGATTTTGATAAGAGAGTCCAAGCGCGAGGCGCGTTGTCAATGTCGTTTGCAGATCGACCGGGCTTTCGGACATGCGATCAGCGAGAACACCAAGCTCTGCATCATTCAAGTCCAATCTTATCGGATGGATGCTCGTCTGCGCAGCGGCATCCTCAATGCTGACTTCAAGCAATCCACCATTGATTCCAACGGAAACGTCAATGACATCGATTCCAAACGAAGTGGCCAGAACGCCAGCGAGAACCTGCAACGTCACATTCTCGTCTGCTGCCAGTTGATTAATGGCTGATGTCATTCGCTCCGAGGGTTGCTGAAGTTCCGCCAGACTTACCCCAACGATGGGCAGCTCAGTTTGCATGGACTCCGCGTTCTCGAGTCGTTGGATCAGCGGGAACGCATCGCGCAAGACGGAAATTAGACTGTCTTGGTACACAGGATTGCCGACGAGCACTGCATCGTTGTCCAAGTCGGATTGGCTTATGCCTAAGGCGTCAGCGGCCCCGCCGGAAACGGAGAACCTTGAGATGCCTTCCGAGAAGTCCCGAAGGATGATTCCGCGTGCGTCGGCACTGATCGCCGCGGTAATCATCCCGTTGCCCGCCGCACGAACCCGCTCGAGCACATCGCCGACGGTCGTCGCGCCGGCGAGTGATACGGTGTGGGTGCTTCCGTCTTGCATCGTGAGCATCAGATCCGCCGCGTCGCCGGTCGGTACACCGCTGCCAAATCCGAGTTCCGCTAGCGGCGTGGATTCGGTCAGCCCCAGAAGACTCATATGCTCAAACTGCATCAGGTCGTCCAGATGATCGGTGCTGATCCGGGACTGATTCCCAGCTCCGATGATGTCATCCCAGTTGAACTGAATCCTTGCGTCGGGATGCACCGACAGACCGTTGATGCTCCCTGAGATGGCGATGGGCAAGGACGCCGAAGCCGATCCGGTCCACTGCGGCGCGTCCATCGTCGGGCTTGGGTCTGACACCAGATCCGCGAGCAAAACAGCTTGGCTGCCCGATTGCAATGTGAATGCGGCATCGACACGCATTGCCACGTTACCACCGGAGGATTCGACGTCGATCGCGCCGACCCTGGCCGTCGCAGTCGCCGCGTCAGTGCCGGCTTCCAATACAGTCCTGACCACCGTCGTCGATGCGTCCAGCGAAACACGATCGGCAATCGTCTCACCGTGAAGTGATTGACCGCGCAGCACTCCAACCTTTTCGACGACAAACTCTTCGCCCAAAATTCCCATGCCGTAGCCGGCATACGATCCGTTGGCCTCGGAAATCCGCAGCGGAAAATCACTTCCCTGCACAAACATCAGTTCGGTAACCACCAGTGATTTTGCAACGGGATCAATCTCAAC
>JAGQPO010000962.1 GCA_020426665.1 Planctomycetales bacterium | reverse complement strand
GGATCTCCATCGACTGGATCATCCTTGGGGCCAGTTTCTGGGTCTGGACCATTCGGGCCTGCAGGCCCATCGACATTCGCATTCCACTCATGGATTCGCCATTTACGACACGGACGCTCTTTTGCCACCGCAATGACGTTGCTGCGGCACACTCCGGCGTCCTTCGGCTCTGCGATATCATACCCTTTTTGGGCAGCGGGCAAGCATATGGCGTGCCAATACGAGACACTTTTTGCGTTCTAGAGCGTCTGTCGGCCGGTCAGAGCGTCTGCAATCATTTCGCGATTTGCATATTCCAGCACACTTCCGGCGGTAATCCCTCTCGCTAGACGCGTGATTTTTACCGGATACTCCGAAAGTAAATTACTGATGTACAAACATGTCCCGTCGCCTTCGACATTTGGATTGGTCGCCATAATGACCTCGACAAAGTTCCCGCTACGGACGCGATCGACCAACGCATCGATGGTTAACTGATCGGGGCCAATGCCGTCCAATGGGGCGATGCGTCCCAGTAGAACGTGATACAGACCGCTGAACGCCTGCGATTGCTCCAAACTCATCAAGTCTCGGGGCTGTTCGACAACGCACAAACGGGTTGAATCCCGCTGCGGTGATCGGCAGATGCTGCACAGGTCCGCTTCGCACAGGTTGTAACAGGCACTGCAGTAGCGGACGTCACTGCGTATCCGGCGGATCGCCTCGGCCAGTGCCAACGCTTCACCTTCGGGGACCCGCAATAAATGAAACGCCAAACGTTCCGCGCTTTTTCGGCCGATGCCAGGCAAACGACCCAATTGGTCGACCAACTCCGATACGGCTCCCGCATGCTTGTCCACCACTTTCAACCGCCCGTAAACGACGTCAACAACCCATCGATGCCCGGGATGTCCAAGTTCATGTCGGCAACCATGTCCCGAATCGCGTTCGCGTATGTCTGTTTGGCGGTGGCGCCAGCCGCATTGGTGGCCTCGGTTACGGCCTGTTCGGTTTCGGTAGTCGTCTGAATCTGCTCTTCGATCGATACCGATTGCACCTGGCCGACACAGTTAACAACCACGGTGACGCGACCACAGATCGACACACCGCTCACGTGCTCGGATTGCATCCGCGAATTCAATTCCTGCATTTTTTGCGGCAAATCTTTGAATGCGGCCATCATGGACGCGATATTGCCGAGATTTCCAAGTCCTTTGAACATGTGTTTGCAAAAAAAGTTTGGGGAAGACTGAAACGAACCAACCGGCGTACCGGGTGGGGGGAACTCAGCAGCTCCGACGATGTTTTCGACCGAGATCGATTATAGCGAGTCGGGAATCTGTTCGAAACGACGGCACAATGACTCTCGTCCTGCTAAAATGGTTGCTCCCGCCCAGACACCCTCCCTGCCCTGCCCCACCCTTTATCTTCAGAATCGCCAATATGGTTCGTCGCCGTTCTGTCCGGATGCTTCTACCGCTCTTCGTCACCCTGGCCCTTTGGGTTTCGTTTGAAACGGCATCATTGCAAGCCCAGCAGTGGAATCGATTTCGCGGTCCCGGCGGCAGCGGGGTTGCCCAGGCGGACTTGCCGGTGACGTGGAGCGAGAGCGAAAACTTGGCATGGAAGACCGATCTGCCGGGCAAGGGCAGCAGCAGCCCGGTCGTCTGGAACGATCGAATCTATTTGACATCCTACACCGGCTATGGAATGGATCTGGAAACGCCGGGTGATCGCGCGGCGTTGATGCTGCACGTCCTGTGCTTCAACCTGGACGACGGAACATTGGTTTGGGATTGCTCGGTCACCCCATCCGGCGATGAGCAGGAGATGGGAAAACGCGTCGGCGAACACGGCTATGCGTCACCGACACCCTGTGTAGACGACAGCGGCGTGTATGCGTTTTTTGGACCCTCGGGCGTTGTGGCATTGTCGCCGGACGGCGAGATTCGGTGGCAAAGAAACCTCGGTTCAAAAACCGTCGGTTTCGGAGCCGCTGCGAGTCCTATATTGTTCGGCGACTTGCTGATCCAAAACGCGTCGATCGAATCAGGAAGCTTGTACGCGCTGGACAAATCTAGTGGCGAAATTCGATGGGAAACCGGCGGCATCAATAGCGCCTGGACAACGCCAACGATTGCCACACTGGCCGACGGGTCCGCCGAATTGGTCGTCAATCAAAAGAATGCGATTAAAGGTTTCGACCCGAATTCGGGGGAACAACTTTGGACCTGTGACGCAATCGAAGACTACATCGTGCCATGTGTGGTCCATCACGAGGGTTTACTTTATTGCAGCGGAGGTCGGGAAAACAAAACGTTTGTCATCCGTCCGGGTGGTCGAGGTGACGTTTCGCAATCCCATTTGGTTTGGGAGCAATCGCGGGGTGCCAACGTGACCAGCCCGATCGTCGTCAACGGAAACATGTATTGGTCGCACGATAAATCCATTGCACTTTGTTTGCGTGCCGACGACGGCGAAGAACTGTTTCGCGAGCGTATGCCGACACGCAGCCGTGTTTACGGCTCGATCGTCAGCGACGGAAGTAAACTGTTTCTGACGACGCGCGACGCCGGCGTGTTGGTGCTGGCCGCCCAACCCGACTACAAAGAACTTGCCGTCAACAAGCTTGGCGACGAATCGGAGCGATTTAACGCGACGCCTGCGATCGCTGGTGATCGTTTGATCCTACGCAGCGATCGACGCCTGTATTGCGTTCGCAAAGATGCCTCGTAGACTCTCGGTAACGTTTCGTTCCAATCAACATCCATTCATCAAGGCTTTCCAACGGTTCTCGTTCAATGACATTCGCGTTCCTTTGCCCCGCCCCCCGGTTCGCGCGTTCGCGATCACTGGGATCGTTATTTGCCTGCCTTTTGATGGGAAGTTTTGCCGTCGGCGAAACTCCGCAAAAGGTCGAACCCTTGCCGGTCCCGGACGCAACCGCTGCGACCCAGGCGGAAATGAAACCGTATGCGGAAAAGATCGAACACACGGATTTGACGATCGAGATGGTGCCGATTCCGGGCGGCGAATTCATGATGGGAAGCCCCGACACCGAAGCGGACCGCTCCGATGATGAAGGCCCCCAGCGAAGCGTGAAAGTCGCTCCCTTTTGGATGGGAAAATTCGAAGTGACCT
>JAGQPO010000961.1 GCA_020426665.1 Planctomycetales bacterium | reverse complement strand
AAGCACATCGCGCAAGAAGCTAGGGAAATCATGTACCAACATTTAAAACCTTGCATATTCACGTTCTCCATTTGAGGAACACATTTTGAGTTCACACGTCTGAACTCGGAATTTCTTTACACACAAATCTTTTCCCATCACGCCTCATTTTTCTGAATACTGAGGCGTTTCCATGCGTTACTGGTTTCTCGTCGTCCGGCGTGTTGAGCGTTGTCGCCATGACAGTTCACGTCAAACTCCTGAACCGACTGTTGACCGTTAATGATCACGACCAGCTTTGCATGCGCGGGACTGCCGTCGGAGCTATACATGTTCAGCCAGCAAGTCAGTGCGGAGGGTTCGACACCATGAAGAACCGCGACCTCCCACTTTCCCATGAGGTCCTGGCCATCCAGGTCACCAACTTGACGGACATCGCGTATTAGGAAACCAAATGGTGTGTGCATGTTGCGATAGCACAGTTCGTTCGCACTCGCGTCATCGCTTATCCACAGGTCGAGATCCGTTTCCGGATATTCCGAAGTCCAGTTGATCGCGATCAGAGTTTGATCCGGATCTGCGGCGACCTGTTGGAACAACTTCGCGACTTCTGGAGGCGGTTCCGGGGGATTATCCGAGTTTGTGGTTGTTTGCTGCTCAGGTGTTTCTTGTTCCCCGAGCGTAATCATTCTCGGTGGATGCTCGTCCGAGAGTTGGTCGAGTTCCGGAAAGCTGGAGATGATCTCTGATTCAAATGCTGCAATGGGGTCAGACGTGATGCGGACAAGTTCGCCGCCGATCTGTGAGGCAAACGCATGCCGGTAAAAGCGGATGACGGCATCTTCTCGTCGCTTGTCACCGCCCCAGTTGGGATCTGTGAGCCAGGCAATCTGAACGTCTGCAGGAATTGGCTTGCGTCCGAGCCTGCGATGTGGCAAGGTTGATTGCAGATCTGTCAGGCTCGAATCGGATGGATACCTCGTCACTGTGTCGAGAGGAAGATCACCGAAAGCCCACTGCAGTTGCTTCGGATCGTAATAGACGGGCGTGCCAACAAGGGTGATGCGACAGGGATGATCCGTTTGCCTCAAACTCCAATAAGTGGCTCCGAGTTTATCGAGCGACAACTGTTGGCGGAATTCCGCAGGTACAACTCCGGAATCGGTGAGCATGGCGTTTATGCGTGCCAGTGCGTTTCGCAATTCCTTGTCTCTCAGGCGCGCACGGACACTGCCCTCAGGGATAACGATTGTCCCAACCCATTTGTGATCGGGACTTCGAACTATGTGCAAGACACTTCCGGCAGCCGCATCGTTGATGAAATTGCTGAGATAGGCCTTGACCTGTTGTTGAACTTCCGGACGCGTTCCGTCTGCGATGGTCAGGATTTGCTCCGAGGGTAGGGTTTCAGGTGATTCGGTGCTGGATGCAGGTTTGCCCGCTGCCAGCGAACCGGTTTCGATTGTTGTTTCGGTGCACCCGACTGCACCAATTAGCAGAGTGGTTAAGATGAGCCATTTCATTGATATCTTTCTCCGTAGGTAGAACGAACGACACGGATCATTGTGTGAAAGGGAGTTGGGAAAGTTCTTGGACAAGACGAAACGATGTTAATTGCCATTTCGAAAGCTAACCTAGCGAGATGCGTTCAGCCTGACTTTGCTCCAGGCTTGGCTGTTGTTGGGAATGGCCTTATCCCGCCCATGGTCAGAGACGGAGCCAAGATCTTTTGTATCCACACGTAGCTCACCAGTTTTCAGGTCAATAATCACAACCGTGACGCGCACGTCACGGTGTGCTTCGTAGATGTTCAGCCATGCCTCTGCCTCGAGTGAATTTGTGAATCCCCATTCCATACAATCTCTTTCCGTGCCATCTGCATTCCGCGCGACGTCACGTCGCACGGAAACGTCGGCGATGTGGAGATTGAGATCTGCATGGGGACAATTGCTCTGCCACGTGGCGATCACTGCGTGCCCAGGTTGTTCACTTGTTGCTTCCTGAGCAAGCAATTGGACCAGTTCTTCCGGTAAATTCCGGTCTCGACAGATTCCGTTGATTCTCTCAAGAACGCCCCGGAATTCGATGTGGGGCGTATCAGGCTGCGAGTGTTCTTGCTCCGCGATGTCAGCATCTGACGATGAGACCGGCAAAACTTCTTCACCAGCTGCGGATTGTTCGCTATCTGCCGGCTCCATCTCTTGCAACGACGATACAGCCGCCAGCGGTGGGGCGTTCTGTTCCGGTCGGCTAGTGCCATCGGATTCGTGTGATTCGTGGTTTTCAAGGTGCTGAACAGTCTGTGAACGAGCGGAAGATTCGTCTTCATCAGCATGGGAAGAGGTGTCGGGTGGAAACACCGTTTTATCTGTGGCATCGCTCGCTGTGGTAGAAGACGAATTGGTTGCATTTGTAGCAATAGCGATTTCGTTCGTGACCTCCGTTCCTCGGCGGAAATTTTCCACGGCTGGAGGTCCGGTTTGTGTTGTCGTATTTGATGGAGTTGAAGTTTGCTGGTGGTGCTCTTCTGAATTCGGGCTGTCGTTATTCTGCTGAGGGGTAACGCCTGGCTCGGGAAAGGATGATGCGTTCGTTCCCTTGGCCAGCTTCCACATTCCCACAAGTTCTCTGCCGTCCGGTGTGACTGGTTCGAATTCATCGCGAGTGCTCTTGGTAAATGCTTGGCCGGGTTTGTTCGTCACGCCGACCAGTTTTCCACCAAGGCTTTCCTGGCAGGCCAAGCGTAGCCATCGAATGACTCGATCGCGATGCTCCTGACTACTGCCCCACTCTGCAGGACTTAAGATCGAGATCTGAACATCGCTGGGGATTTTCTTGTGATTTCGATTGACAAATGGACAGCTGCTTGTTGGTTCGGTGAGTGCTGCATCAGAGGGAAAGCGTCCATCGCGGAAACTCCAGAACAAGTGCCGCGAATCATCGAAAATGGGGTCTCCAATCAGTATGATTTTGCACGGTGTCCGTCCGGCCATGGTTGACCAGTATGATGCCGGCAGGTTGGGGAACCCGATTTGGGAACCTTGAGTCTCACTGTTTTGAGATGCTTGGTCCAGGAATTGTCGCAGCAATCCCATCGCTTGTGTTACGGTACGATTTCGTAATCGTTGGCGTGCTGATCCGGAAGGAATGGTAATGTTGATCACGGGTATGTGGTCTTTCCCTTTGACCACAACAAGTCGATGTCCGGCTGGTGTAGCAGTCAGTAAAGTGCCAATCTGACTTTGGAGATCTGCCTGGACCGCAGGAGTCACAACTTCGGAACAGATAATTAGAGTCGCCCCGGCATCTATTCCAGCACAGGCACTGTTTGCTAAAACGGAAAAGATCGAAACAACCATTGTGCATACAGCGGTAATGGTTTTCATTGTTGATAAACCTCCTGAAAAAGTGGTTGGAACAAAGGCGAGTTTGTGTTTAGCGGGGTCTGAGGCTTCCATCGGTCTGTCCGTTACGGTGGGGATCGCGCGATCGCGTCTGCAGACAGCGGGGTATTGGAGTCACGCGTCTTCTAGCTTCATCTGCTGCGGCATTTACCTGGTCGGCCACGTATTTTCGGGCGCCAGCCAGCTCCGCCAGACATTGAGCAACGAATGCTGCACGCTCTGCCTCAAGGTCGTCGATGACACTCTGAAACTGTGCAGCCAACAGTTCGCACTGCTCGCTCCGGATGTCCCATCGCATCGCGCGGTCACTGTGAAACAGCAGATCCACACTTTCTTTAAGCTCGATTCCCAAGGGCCGGCATATCACTCGTCTAATGAGAAGCTTGCTACAAACGGCGGTCCCCGCAGAGCTCATCATGAACAGGAAAACGACAATCCAGAATGGCGGGAACGGTTCCGGATTGAACGGATCCGGGTTCATATCCGCACTCATTTTCATGGCGAACAGAAACGCAGTCAGGACGGCAATCGGTAGCAGAATCAGCAGGATCGCGAGTGCAGTCCGCTTTGCGGTCGATGGCTTGAGCAGGCTTAGCAATCCCCATGTCACCATATAAACCAACATGGACGGCACCGAGACCAGCGCGAGCTTGACAGCTGTGGCATAGCCTTCAAGATGTCCGCTCAGATCAAGCAAAACCAGGCCGTTCGTTGGTTCGCAGACAAGCAGCGACAATGCCCCAAACAAGAAACTGATTCCAAGGGCCAGAACTGGTGGCAGAACCCATAGCCCCCATCGGGAACGGGACGCTGCTCGGTCCATTTCCTCGACCGGACTACCTTTCACGTCACGCCAGGCTGATGCCCGAATTTCTTCAGCCAGAACCATCGCTTTGCGCAGCCCTTTGATACCCGCGTCGCACAATCGCAACTTCGCAGTCCGAACTGGATCTGCTCGATAAATGCCCTCTGCCGCCGTTACTGTGGACTGCGTAGACTCTTCTTCTGATAGACTCGCAATCTGACAAATCGCGTCCTCGGGGATTGAGAGCACAGGATTCGTCAGTGACAAGACCTTTAGAGCATTGGGGGTCAACTTTGGTGGGGCATCGGGAGATGGCTGTTTGACGAAGATCTCCTCAACAAAAAGGTCCGTCGTCTCAAGATCCCCTGACGGGGCAATATCAAGCATAAAAAGCTCCTTTCTTTTACAATCAAGCAAGTCCCGTCGGCTTATTAAGTAACACCTAAACCAATACCAGTGTGCATCCGATGGAATTGCCACCCCCAATCGATCAAGTCGATATGGGTAAACGCATTACGGAATGTCTTGTATGTCTATGACAGAATCGGCTCTGCCGCGAAAAGGTGACAGCGATTTCCTTTGTTCGAAGGCAGTCAATTCTGTGAATGACGATCACTGACATTGATGTTCAGAGCCGAACTTGCCTACGCAGCCGGTGCAACTCTCCAAGCTCGGTGCTCAAATTTCTTTGCGTGTCGGCCATTGGGTTCGAAACAAATGATCTTGGCTTTGTATTGTTTTCCGTCACTAACGGTCCGATAATGTGCGGTGTTGTGATGGCTGTCATTGGCTCCACTTGACAATGCCATTGTTTGGCAGCAATTGTTTGAAGTACAGTCTTGAAATCGCGCACAATCGCGCACTACGTAAGAATGCCCATACCGGTCGAAAACTGCTCGAAGGAGGCGTTTCAACTCGTCCTGACGGCAGCGTCAGACGTGTTGCGAAAGAATATTTGCCGAAAAGCCAAAGTTGGAAAAAGGACAATCGAGACGTGGCTTTCGGGAGAAAAACGTCCTACGAGTGTAACGCTCTCTCGAGTTTTGCTGGTATTAAACCAATCTAAGTCTTGGCAATTACAATTGGCGGATGTATGTGGAGAGAACGCATTGGCCTTAGTGCGCGAAAAGTTGAACAATGACATCATTTCGTTTGAAGCACGGACTCGCGCTTACACGAATGTAATCTGTGACGTTGGAGAATCGTATCTAGAAACAGATCGAGTGCCTCGCTTGAAAACTTGGATACCCGAACGAGTACGCTGGTACGAAGTAGGCCGACTTTTTCAAC
>JAGQPO010000960.1 GCA_020426665.1 Planctomycetales bacterium | reverse complement strand
ATTGACGGTTTGGATTCCGGTTTCTAATTCGTATTGCCAGCCGTGCCAGGGACAGGTCACACAGGTTTTCCCGGCGTCGGTTTTTGACAATTGGCCTTTTGCGACTGGTCCGCCCTGGTGGGCACATAACCCGTCGATTGCGTAAAAGGAACCTTCGTCGAAAAACAATGCAATGACGTGCTGGCCGACAATGCATTCCTTGGCCCGGCAATTCGCAAACTCATCGACATTCGCGACAGGGACCCATTGTGGCTGAGATTCTGATTCCATTGCCGATTACCGAGCGATATCTGGATGATGTTGGCACGCGAGCGGCGTGCAGCCATGCCTGCTATGTAAGGGATGCCTGATCGATACAATAACGGGATTGTGATTACGAACGCTACATGCCGGCCTACCAAAAACTGGAATAGACGGAGTCTGAAAGTGAAGCGAACCCAACGCCAATTGGCAACACTGTGCATCATCGCGTTATCGATGATGTCTCTGTCGGTCACCGCACAAGACAATGCGGCACCCGATGCGTCAGCCCAAACCGAAGCGGAAGCGGACGGTCAAGCGTCCAGCAAACTGATGAAAATCAACGAAATTGAAGGGATCTCGGAATACAAGCTTGAAAACGGAGTTCGTGTCCTGTTGTTCCCAGATGAGAGCAAGGATGTCGTTACCGTCAACATGACGGTGTTCGTCGGCTCTCGCCACGAAGGCTACGGCGAGGCGGGTATGGCCCACTTGTTAGAGCACATGCTTTTCAAGGGCACGCCGGAACACCCTGCGATTCCCAAAGATCTGACGTCGCGTGGGGCGAAATTCAACGGCACAACGTGGGTGGACCGCACCAATTACTACGAAACGTTGCCTGCCAGCGAGGATAATCTGCGTTTTGCCTTGGAATTAGAATCGGATCGTCTGTTGAACAGCTTTATCAAGGGCGAGGACTTGGAAAGCGAGATGACGGTGGTGCGAAACGAGTTCGAGAGAGGTGAAAACGATCCGTTTGGCGTGTTGATGCAACGCATGCAATCGGTAGCCTACGATTGGCACAATTACGGTCAATCAACGATCGGAAATCGCAGCGACATCGAACGTGTGCCGATCGTCAATCTTCGTCGATTCTATCGTAAATACTATCGTCCCGATAATGTCCTGTTGATCGTCGCGGGCAAATTCAATCCTCAGACATCTCTCGATCTGATTTCCGAAACGTTTGGCGCCCTGGCGTCACCAGACACCCCAATTGATCCGACTTACACGACCGAACCGCCTCAGGATGGTGAACGAACGGTCGTTCTCCGCCGGGTCGGCGATGTCCAGCTCGCCGGCGCGGTCTACCACGTCCCGTCTGGCAGCCACCCCGACTTCGCAGCCGTCAAGGCCCTTTCCATTGTGCTGGGCGATGAGCCCGGTGGCAGGCTTTACAAGAACCTGGTCGAGACCAAATTGGCCAGCAACGTCTACGCCTTTGTGTACGCATTTGCCGAACCGGGGCTGCTGATGTCGATCGCCGAAGTCCCGAAGGATCACTCGATCGAAAAAGCCCGGTCAGAATTGATTTCGATTCTTGAAGATTCGTTCGACGAAAATCCGATCACGGATCGAGAAGTCGAGCGCGCCAAGCAATTGATGCTGAAGCAGCGCGAA
>JAGQPO010000959.1 GCA_020426665.1 Planctomycetales bacterium | reverse complement strand
CGTCATTTTCACCAGCGACAACGGACCGTGGCTCTATGAATCGGACGTCCAGCGATTTGGTCATGACAGTTCCGGCGGGCTTCGTGGAATGAAAGCAGATGCCTGGGAATGTGGTCATCGGATGCCATTGATTGTCCGATGGCCGGGCAAGGTAGCAGCCAATTC
This sequence comes from Planctomycetales bacterium, assembly GCA_020426665.1. GTDB lineage: Bacteria > Planctomycetota > Planctomycetia > Pirellulales > Pirellulaceae > Stieleria. Next base: position 3,787 of record JAGQPO010000959.1, on the reverse strand, counting down.
GGTCAGCCACCAAACCATCAGCTTCGTAGATTTTCTTGCCACCGCAGATGAGTTGGTCGGCGCAAACGTCTACCAAACCACGGCCGATACTGACGTCGGGCCAGACAGTTTTAGTTTCCTAAGTCAGTGGACCGGTAAACCGTCCGACGCCCCGAAACGCCCTTCGTGGGCGATGCAAAGTGGCAAGGGATTGATGACGATTCGGCGGGGGCAATGGAAGTATATCGACGGCGAAGGCTCTGGCGGATTCAGTGATCGCGGCAATTCGGGTCGTCAAAAATCAGGCAAAGGCCAACTCTACGACCTGGCCAATGACTTGGGTGAAACGACCAATCTGGTCGATCAACATCCCGAGATTGTTCAATCGCTGAAGGCAGAATTGGCGTCAATCGTACAATCCAAACGAAGTCGCGACCTGGCGTCCCCGTAAACTCAGCAACTGATCGGAAGAATGTGAACGCCGGTTGAACACGCGCCAACCGTCAACTCAAGAGTTTGGGTTCGTCGTTGATCGCTCCGCGATCAGCGACGATTGACCGTCTTCGGCGGCGCAATGAACCACGCGGCGATTGCCAGTGGCAACATTGCCAACGCGAACATGCCGATTGCCGCGTCATAGCTTCCATTGGCATCCTGAATGCGGCCCATGATCAATGGTCCGCAGCCACTGCCGGCAACCGTTCCGCACCACACCACGCCTCGGATCGCACCAAGATGTTGACGACCATAATATCGTAGCCAAGCGACGCCGCTGACTGAAATCAGCATTCCCTGGCCGCCACCAAACATGGCTGCGAAGACGCGTGCGCCAAGAACCGTCGGGTCGAGATACAGCCAAGCCAAGGAAGCAGTGACCAACCCGGTGCCGACTCCGAGCAAGCGATGCAGTTTCATAAAGTCAGCCAGGACGCCACCGCTAAGCTGCATCGTCAACATCGAAATCCCCAAGATCTTAAATAGCCCGCCTGCCGTTCCCTCGGGTAAATGTCGCTCGTCACACAGTGTGTACATGTAAAACACGACTCCGGTGCCGGCCATTGCCCAGATGATGTTTGATAATCCAAGGATGTAATACGATCCGGTGCGCGCGGCTTGCGAAAGAGTCAGCGAATCCGGATCCGTCTCCGGTTCCACGGCCTCTTTTGAGCCGCCGCCTCCGTGTGGCGTCTCGATTGTCTGCGCCGCAACAACCGCAGACAATGCGATCACTCGACCGTCGACGGACTGCCCCAAATCTTCCGGACGATTTCGATAGAGCAGGATGACAAGCGGCAACAGCGTCAACACCAACGTGGCGGCAAGATACAAATAAGTCGAACGCCAACCGACCGCTTCGATACAACCTGCAAGCCACTGGGGAAGAAACGAAAACGCGATCGCCGATCCGATCGCCAATACTGCCGAGACCCGACCGATACGACTGCGAAACCACATCGCAGTTGTGTTACTGGACACCAGAGAGAGCGAACCTTGACCAAGAAATCGAAGCAAGAAAAACGCAGCGAGCAGACTGTAAAAGCCTCGCACCTGCGAGGCGAAGACACACGCCGCCGCCAAACCGGTGATCACCGCCATCGAAACGATCTTCAGCCCGTGCCGGTCGGCGGCTGGTCCGACAAGTGTCAGCGGAACGGCAGCCAGCAAAGTCCCCAACATGTACGCCAGTCCAAGCCGGCTTTCGGTCAAATGCAAATCGCTTAACAGCGATGGCGTGAATGCGCTGACCGCATACGTCTGACCCGGACTGGTTCCCAATTGCATCAACAACGCCAACAACAGCATCAAGTAGCCGTAGAAAAATGGCAGGCGTTTGGCGAGTCGATCCGACAATAGGTTCATGAAGCCAGCGGGGTATCGCAAAAGGTTCTTTGTGACACCGGAAAACCGACTGACCGATTTACGATCCCTGGCGACACGGACCCGTTGTCACCGTAAATTGATGGTCGGTCAAGCGGTCCGACCGATCACTTGTTCTGCAGAAAGCGTCGCCAGCGCTTTAAGTGTCAATTGCGGGTTGATTTCACACCCTGCAGGAAACAAAGACGCGTCAGCGACCGTCAGGTTCGATACGGTTTGTCCGCAATCGGTTTTAACCAGGAACGTTTTGGGGTCAACGACGTCGCCTATCGCAGTGCCACCCTGTCCGTGAGTCGTTAACAGATTGACGAAGGCCGCGCCGCGCCGACGGATTTCGGTCAACGCCCATTCCAAATCGTCCATGTCGCGAATCCGCAGCGGACGACCACCGCGAACGAGCATTGCCTTGGTGGGCAAATGCAACGTGACTCCGTCGTCCGGCTTGGTGGCGGCAAAGTAGATCCGGGCAATCCTTCGAATGCCGCGAAGCAACAATTCAAACTCATCGCAATCGAGTGTGATGTTGATTTGCCCACACGAGTCGATGTAATTGCAGGGCCGGACTTGAGTCGGAACAACGATCCCGGACATCGAAAGGTGATTGAACTTGCGCATGGTACAGGCAAATTCTTTAAACCATCCGGCCAACGCCAACGCAACGGTTCCTGGAAAATGGAACCAATTCTCCAGTGCCGGTTCTTCAACCAATTTTCCATCTTTTTCGATTTCTCGTCGGTCGACCAGGAAACATTGCGTCACGCCTGGTTCGGGGCGATCGGAGTCGGCCGGCCAAATCGGTTTGTCAAACATCGCGTACACTGCCGTTCCGACATTGGCGCTGAAACGTTTTCCAACGTGCTGGTTGCGGTATCCGCCACTCTTTAAACCTTGGGCAACCAATCGTGTCGTCGGGCCGATGCCGGCGGCAACAACATATTGATCGGCGGTGACGGTCGTGTTGGTCCGGCGGCCATCATCTTCAATACGAGTCACCTGCAATCCAGTCACCACCGGGGCGCCCGTTGCATCTGACGAAACGTCGATCTGTCTGGCTTCGGTGCGATACGAAACTTTAGCCGGCGTCGGGTTATGCATCGCCTGGACCAGGAAACTGTTTGCGCCGCCTGGAGAATAGGGATGCAGACCGCCGATATGATCTCCGAAACTGTCGACCGAATTGTCACTGCCGCAACCGAGACATTTCACGCGCATTGCGACCGGCAACGGCTGAACCTCCTCGCCAATTGCCTTGCAACCTTCGGCGAATCTCATGCTACGGTCGCTGATTTGACGCTCCGTGACCGCCGTGTTGACCCCTAGTTCGTTGTTGATGCCCATCATCAATTGTTCAAGTTGGTCATATTGGACGCCGTGCGGTTGTCGGCCCGCCCATTTGGTCTCGTAGACCTCGCGTGAAATGGGCAAGTGAATCGCGTTGTTGACATACGGGCCTCCGCCGAAAACCTTTGCTTGACAAACGTTGATGGTTTGGCGAGCGGGAATACGCTTTCTCAGATGCGGCAGTGCGAGTTCAATCTTCGATGTCGCGTTCCCCAATCCTCCACTGATCTGGGCGCCGGCATCCTTGTACAGTTTGTAGAGCACTTCGTCACTTCGAGGCGGCGCCAAGCGAACCGACCCGTCGGGCTGCGTCACTCGTTGGATCAATGCATCAGGGCTGACAAAATCGCCGTAGTCCAAAATCAGAACATTGCGTCCTTGGGCCGTCAGTCGAGTCGCGGCGGTTGCGCCGCCGGCCCCGCTTCCGATAATCACAACGTCATAGTGTTCACTCAAATCTGCCAGCGGCGGAGCTGGCAAAGAAACCAGGTTGGAAACGCTTTCGCACGTTTCGCTCCATCCGAGTCCGATCAATTTTCTGGCGGCGGGCCGAGAGTGAATGATCAAACGCCCCAGCATCGCCAGCCCG